>NZ_JAPDKO010000009.1:0-58587 GCF_030398685.1 Apilactobacillus sp. EABW-1NA | reverse complement strand
ATTAATAATTTTTGTAAATCCTAAACCATTATAATAATCTTTAATGGCAGCTAATTTTAATTCTTTAGAAAACATAAAAGAACCCCTTAGGTTAGATTTCTCCAACTCAAGGGGTTCAGTTCAACCTATCTTTTTTTATTGTTCTTTTGTTCCTTTTGTACCACGCTGATTAGTAGGCTTCTTATTATCTTTGTTTGATTTAGCACCTAAATGACGCTTCTTTGAAAGTTCTTTAAGTTGTTGTAATGATTTAGCATTCTTAATTCTTTCAGGCGTTAAATTGTGATTGTGTGAGAAGTTTTCTACACGTTCACCAAGTTCGTAGTACCATGGACGCTTCTTATGAGTAGGATATGGAATAATTACCAAATGATCATCAACATATTGACCCAAGTAAATTTGAGCGATTTCCTTATGTGAATCTTTAGCTAATTGTTCAATCCAGTCCATGTCACGTCCCATCTTTTCTAGGACTTCGGGATTGACAGTTCCATCTGTAATGACAGGATAACTTAGTGATTCATCACCAAAGGTAGTTATCGTAAGTTGTCCATTTTGTTCTAGGACAGCAGATTTAACATCTTGGAAGTTGCTAATTCCCTTAGTTCTTAGTTTAAATGATAGATCGGCTGCTGACATACCATTCTTTAAGGCAGTATCAACATTAACGATTCCATTAGTAATGATGTTTTGTGGATCCCCATTGAATATTCGATGGAATATTGCGAATTGACGACTGAGGATACGACTAGTAAAGATAACCAAAGACCAAATTAACAAGACGATGAAGAATTGTAGGGTGGTGATTTGTTGGTTATAAATCATACCCCCAATGATCCCCCCAAGAACGTAGTTTTGAATTTGATCCACTGCGTTAGAAGGAGCCAAGTTCCCTTTACCGGAAATATTAATTTGAATTACTAATACGACGAATCCAATTAAGAATTTAAACAATATTTCTAAGTATTCCTTGTTTAAGTCACCGATTTGGAATGATGGTTTGTCATGATAAGTAATATTGGTAGGAATTAATTGAATTGGTTGAAGCTGATAGCTGTTAAAGCTAGAGTTAAAAGTCGCTTGATAGAACTTATCGCCAACTTTTACAGTCATACCATTAGTCAATTGTGGGGAGCTAACATAAATCTTTGATGTAGAAATATGTTTGCTTCGACTAATGGCTTTTACCATTTCAGTAGTTTGAGAGTTTTGCGACGAAGAGTTGCGTTGTTGCAAAATATTGCTGAAGCCAATACTGATTGATAGTATGGCAACAACAATCATGGTAATAAATAAATCACGATATTTTAGGTTTGTCCTGTCGCGCATATATTTAAAACCATTAAAAATAATCATTAATCCAACAATTACCGCTAATGCTAATAATAGATATGTAACGATAGTATTTGGATGGATTAAGTAGTCATATGAATATAAATCCATGAAATCACCTTATTCTTAAAAGTTATTAAGTATAGTCCTAATTATAGAACGATTTATATTATAAAACCATTGGATGTAACACTTAGGTAACATTTTTTCATGTTTTTGAAATAGTTTTGTTCCTGTTATGTAGCATTTTGTAGCTATAATTTAGTCATAAGTTAAGAAATTATAAAATTTTAAAAGCGGGGAATAAAGTGCTATGAACAAAACAAAAACGAAAAAGACAATCATGTTAATAATGTTGACTGTTTTGGCGATGGCTACATTATTTGCAACTGATGTTACCAACGCAAGCGCTAATAAGGTTAATCATAAAAAGACTCATAAGGTTATAAAAAAGAAAAAAGCGAAGAAGCATCTTACAGTAAAAAAACACAAGAAGAAAGCTAAAAAGTCTTCTTACAAGAAACCAGCTGCTAAAAAGAAAGCACATAAAACTGTAAAGAAGGTTACGCGAAAGAAAGCACGTAAAGCTGCACCTAAAAAAACTTCACACAAGAGATCACGTTTTTCAAGCATATATAAAACGGCTTCAAGCAAGTTAGGTCACCCATATGTATACGGAGCAGTGGGACCATATAGCTTTGATTGTTCTGGTTTTACACAATATGCTTATCGTCATGGTGCACACAAAAATTTAGCAAGAACTGCTCAAATGCAATACAACACTAATAAGCATGTAAGTAGAAATCATGTTAAAAAGGGTGACTTAGTATTCTTTGGTACTAGCCGCAGTAACATTTACCACGTAGGTATCTACATTGGTCATGACAGAATGATTGATGCACAAAACCGTGGAGTTGTAACAGAAAAGATTCATGTTCCTTGGTGGCATGAAGTTGGCTACGCTCGAGTAGCTTAATACTTTAAAAGACACGACATTGCGTCGTGTCTTTTTTTGTCTAAAACCCAAACTAAGTTATGGTAAGATAATAATAATACTAGAAATAGGAAGGATACCAATGGAAAAACTATACTGGGATCAAGTCGAATACCAAAAGCAAAAAATCTATTTTACCTGTACCAGAAATGGGATTAACTTCATTAATAACCCCAATACAGGAATTTCCAATATTTATAACTTTTATCCTAAATTAGATGCGGAATTCGTATTTAATCGTAAGGAAACAGAAGAATACAAAATTCAACTTCGCGAATACATTGATGGCACCCGCAAATACTTTGAGGTACCAGTCGATTTATCAAATTGCGAATTAAATGAACAAATCTATCAAAAAATTAATGATATCAATTATGGCGACGCCATGGATATCAAAGAGTTCTGTGATACATATGACTTTAAGGAGGTCGACGTAAGGAATGCAGTGATTGCTAATCCGTTAATTTTGATTATTCCAACTCACCGCATTTTAAATGTCGACTATTCAGAAGGCTACCGTAAGTTAGCCGACTTCAACAACTTGTTACTAGATTTAGAGAGAATAAAATAGCAACATCGAGGAGAGAATATAAATGAAGAAATTACCTGAGAGTGTCAAAACAGTATGGCTATATTCAGCAATTATTACCATTATTGTCGAAATCATCATCTTTACCGTCTCCACAATTGGTGTGAAGTATCTGGACTGGAAGTATGTTGAATACATCCTACCGGTCTTAGGAACCATTTTGGTGGTGTGGGCAATAGTGGATATGATTTCAATCCCGTACCGTTTTGCTTTTCATCAATATGCTATCCATGAAGATCGTGTTGAAATTAAAAATGGCTTTATCTCTAGAGAACAAGTCACCGTTCCGATTGCCCGTGTGCAAAACGTTGATATCGAACAAGGTCCAATTCTAAGACATAAGAATCTATATAAGATTAGTATTTATACTTCCGCTGACAGTCATGAAATTGCTGCCGTAACCAAGGAAGAATCAGAAAACATTAAGACCCAAGTAATGAGATTAGCGATGGAGGCCAGAAATGCAAGATAAACATCTGAGTCCATTAAACTTAGTGAATCGTCTTAAAGACATCTTGATAGCGATTTTTTTAGCTTCCTTTATCGGTGATCCATTACACATTGATAGCTTTAAATTAGGGATTATATTCGTAATTATTACGATAGTATGGGATATACTTTCATATCTTTGCTTTACCTATTCGATTGAAGATAGTCAAATTGTGATTAAAAAAGGTGTCATCTTCAAAAAGGTCATCCACGTTCCATTCGCTAGAATTCAATCGATTGAACATAGTCAGTACTTTTTATTTAGACCATTTGACGTTGAAAAACTACAAATTAACAACGCTAGCAAAGGCAGTTCCAAAGATAAAATCCAATTGGATGCGGTGAAGACATACGTTGGTAAGGTTTTAGAAGAAAAGCACAAACAATACCAAAACCAAGATGTTAATGATGAAGTAGAACAATCAGACATTGCAAAGATTGAGGATAGCAACCAAGAGGAAGCAAACACTCAAGATAATGGATATGCTCAATACAAGATTTCGACTAAGGACATTGCGTTATATACCTTTACTAGTTTTAGGGTCTTCATTACGATGTTCTTGATTGTCCACATCACGCATGGTGAAGTTTTAGACTTCGCTATTAGCATCTACCAAAAGGGATTTGGCTCCAACATGATTAGTTTGATTGCCTTTACAATCATGGCGATTATAATTGCTTTATTACTATCGTTTATCTACACGATGTTTCAATTCTATGATTTTACCCTGGTAAAAGAGGGCAAGTATCTTGAATACGAAAAGGGACTATTTACCAGAAACAAGGTGCGACTATCCACTGATAGAATTCAAAGTGTTTTGATAGAACAAAATGTGATGGGGAAACTGCTAAAGATTATGACCGTCAAGATTATCATGGCTTCAGATGGTAGTGACGAAGAATCATCACAAGCGGTGGTCTTGCCAATTCTAAACTCAAATAAGTACGCTGAGATGATGAATGATTTCTTTGAGTGGATACCGTTAAAAACAGTCGAAAAATTCAATTCCCGTAAACGATCAATTTGGTTATTCTTCAGGAATTTTGACTGGGTATTGTTCATCATACCAATTGTGATTTACTTTGTTGGGTGGACAACATTAACATATTCGTTAGTCGTTATCGGTGTTTTTACTTTCTTTTACACTCTTGGTAATGCATACTTTAAGTACAGGGTTAGTTCAATTGGATTAACAGGAAATACTAAGGATGATTACCTAATCGTATCCAATGGATTTTTATTCAAGCAAAGAACCTACTATGTTGGATGGCATGAAATTCAAAGCATGCATTTTGAATCTAGCGTATTCATGAAGAGAAATAATCTAGCTCACATCGTTATCCGCATTAGAAAAGGCGATTCTGCACAAATTGCCGCTGTTCATTATATTGATTATGACGGTGCTAAAAAGATATATGATTGGTATCGCCAATAAAAAATAGCGTAAAATTTAATTAAATCGTGTACAAACTATTGACACAAGATTTTATTCGAGTATTATAGATACTTGTAATATAAATGAAGGGGGTTCATTTTTATGAAACTAACTATTACAGATGCAGCAAAAGAAAAGATTCAAAACAAAGTTCAAGGCGACGCAAAGTTCTTCTTGAGCTTAGATGATGGTGTTGGAAACTACTCTGACGCAGGTTCATGTGCGATTGATACATCTTTTGACTTGATTGCAGTTGACCCTGATTTAGAAGACAAAGATTTTAACGCAAGTATGGATTCAGATTTAGGACCTATCTACTACAAAGACTACAGTGGATCATTCCTAGAACAAAACTTGAAATTCGACGTTATGTACAATGCATTAATCCTATCTGGTGACTCAGGTATGATTGATGGTAACGTTCCTGTTATTGACAAGAGAAAATAAAGACAATTAATTAAAGACAAAACGCTTAATAAAAGACAATTATGGTAAAAGACGACTATCTTACATGGTCGTCTTTTTTTGAGCGAATCGTTTTATGAACATGGCCATTCTTGATAGAATTACTATTAATAAGTAAGTAAAGAAAGGATGAATATAATGAGTAACGTTTTAGTAATCGGGGCCCATGGACACGTAGGTATTCATATGGTAGAAAAGATAGGTAAAACAGGAGATAACGTTTTTGCCGGAGTCAGAAGTGACAAGCAATTCGCCGAATACAAGGATATGGAAAACGTTTCACCGGTTATCTTTGATTTGAACGGCACAATTGAAGACATGGCCAAGGTTTACACTGATAACGCCATTGATAAGATTGTCTTCTCAGCTGGTTCAGGTGGTGCTACCGGAGATGATCAAACATTGATTATCGATTTAGACGGTGCCGTAAAGTCAATGCTAGCCGCTAAGCAAGCTGGCATTACTCGCTACGTCATGGTCAGTGCTATGGGTGCTGACGACAGAAGCTTCTGGGCAGATTCTGGTTTGCATGGTTACTACATCGCAAAGCACTATGCAGACGTTGAACTAAGAAATAGTGGCCTAGAATATACCATTGTTAGACCGTCAGCTTTAACTAACGATGAAGAAACAGGTAAGGTCGATGTAATCGAAAAACGAGTAGCTGGAATGAACATTCCTAGAAGAGATGTTGCTAACTTCGTCGTGGCTGTATTGCACGATGACAAGACCATTAACCACATTTATGAAATCACAAGCGGAAGTAGCGACATTAACGCTGTTCTACAATAATTAACTTGTCTAAGTAGTTTTCATATGATATGGTTATCTGAGTTATTAATAGAATCAATAAATAAAAACGCCCTTGATTCAATTGAGAAACAAGGGCCCTTTTTATCTTAATTGATTGGATGGAGGTATGAAATGATAACTGTAACTAATATGGGATTACATTTTTCTGGTAAAAAACTATATGAAGATGTAAACCTAAAATTCACACCTGGTAACTGTTATGGGGTTATCGGGGCCAATGGTGCTGGTAAATCAACTTTTCTAAAAATGCTAGAAGGAAAGATTGAACCCACTAGTGGTAGTATCTCAATCGGTAAGAATGAACGAATTTCTAGTTTAAACCAAGATCACTATGGCTTTGAAGATTGCGAAGTTCTAGATACTGTAATTCAAGGACACGAAAAGCTATACAAAATCATGAAGGAAAAAGATGCCTTATACGCTAAGGAAGACTTTTCTGATGAAGATGGTGTTAAGGCTGCTGAATTAGAAGGTGAATTCGCCGAAATGGACGGATGGAACGCCGAAGCCGATGCATCACAATTGCTACAAAGCGTGGGAATTGATGAATCACTACACTATGAAAAGATGAGTGAACTTTCTGAAGGACAAAAGGTGAAGGTCTTATTAGCTCAAGCTTTATTCGGTAACCCAGATATCCTACTTCTTGATGAACCTACCAATGGTTTGGATAACCATACCATTGAATGGCTACAAGACTTCTTGGCTGATTACGAAAACATTGCCATTGTTGTATCCCATGATAGATACTTCTTAAACCAAGTATGTACCATGATGTGTGACGTTGACTTCAAGAAGATTTCACTATACGTTGGTAACTACGACTTCTGGTTGAAATCAAGTCAACTAGCAGCTAAGATGCGCCAAGACGCCAATGCTAAGAAGGAAGACCAAATCAAAGAATTGAAAGAATTTATCGCTCGATTCTCTGCTAATGCTTCTAAGTCAAAACAAGCAACTTCTAGAAAGAAACAATTAGACAAGATTACTTTAGATGATATCCAACCATCATCACGTAAATACCCATTCATCAAGTTCGAAAAAGAACGTGATTTAGGAAACGACTTAGTTTCTGTAAAAGGTGTTTCAAAGACAATTGATGGTAAAAAGATCTTAGACAACATCACATTTACTTTACGTCCTGGTGAAAAGACTGCCATCATTAGTAGAAGCGACGTTGCTACTACTGTATTAATGCAAATCTTAGCCGGTAAGATGGAACCAGATGAAGGTGAAGTAGTATGGGGTCAAACTACTCGTACTAGTTACATGCCAAAGAACATTAACTCTGATTTCGAAGACGATTCATTAACTATCATTGATTGGTTAAGACAATTCGCTTCTAAAGAAGAAAGTGATGATCCATTCCTACGTAGTTTCCTAGGTAGAATGTTATTCTCTGGTGATAATATTCAAAAACAAATCAAGGTATTATCAGGGGGAGAAAAGGTTCGTTGTATGTTATCCAAGATGATGCTACAAAAGGGTAACGTATTGATGCTAGATGATCCTACTAACCACTTAGACATGGAATCAATTACTGCACTAAATGATGCTTTAATTCCATTCGATGGATCTTTAATCTTTACTTCTCACGATAGAGAGTTTGTTCAAACTATCGCTGATCACATTATTGAAGTGTCTGATAAAGGGATGGTTCAAAGAGCTGACACCCACTATGATGATTTCGTAAATCATCCAGATGTTCAAAAACAAGTCGAAGAATTATACTAATATAGTAAAAAAGACGTGATTATTTTAATAATCACGTCTTTTTTTAATAAAATATCAAAAATGTTACCAAAATGTTAAAACTTATTTACAGAATAGTTTATTCTAAGCATTTGAAATTAGTTTGTATTATATTATTAATATAAATAATAATTTATGGATGGAGTGGAGACATAATGAAGAAAATATTATCTGCACTTGGTGTGGTAATGTTTTTAGGTGTAGTTATCGTCGCATTGGGCGTAGCTCATTCTGATACATCAAACGCAGAAAGTCAGAACTATACCATTAGTTCAGCGCGAAACTATAATGCAAGAATCGTTAATAAAAATAACGTAGATACTTACGTTTCTCCTTACAAAGAAGGAGTTAAGGTGATGAAGAAAATCAATCTTCAAAACCAACTTGTTCAACTAACTCAAGTAGCTAAATTAAAGAAAGCTGTTTACTACAAGATTAGTTACCAAGGAATCAACCAAGGATGGATTAGCTCAAGAGACTTGAGCAAGACTAGTGTCTACGAAATTCCCTTCGTATATACAAGTCAACACTTCCCATTTGATGCACCAAACGGTTGTGAGGGTACTGCCTTAAAGATGGCTCTTTCAACTAAAAGCATTGGTTTAAACAAGGGGATTAAGTACTTCTTAGATAGAATGCCAAGATCTACCAATCAAAACTACGGTTTCGTAGGAAACCCATTCGCTAAGAATAACACCAGCCAAAACTGGACAATCTTCCCAAGAGCTTTAGCTAAGTATGGTCGTACTTACAGAAAGACTGTTTACAATTTCAGTGGTTCATCAAAGAACCAAATCATCAATGAAATTAAACATGGTAACCCAGTGATTGCATACACTGGATACCGTATGAGAAAACCCACAGGACACACTCTAGTGGTTGTTGGATACAAGAACGGATTCTTCAAGATGGCAGATCCATCATCATGGAGATACCAATTCAAGACCGGTAAGAGTAATCCAGTATTCTGGGTTTCAACTTCTCAATTCATGAGTTTATACAACTACGAAGGTAAGATGGCCGTTGTAGTTCGTTAATCAAAAAAATAAGCACTCGATGTGAGTGCTTATTTTTTTATACATATTTTTCTGTTAGTTTGATGAATTCATCAACATCTTTTTTGATTAGTTTAACTCCGGCTTCCCAGAAGTCTGGTTTGGTCAAATGAACACCTAGGTGTTTGCTTGCTAACTCTTCGGTAGTCATGTTAGCAGTATCTCTGAGTAATGAGATATATTGATCTTCGAAGTCATCGGTAGTTTGCGCCTTGGCGTAAATTCCTAGACTGAATAGGTAACCGAATGTGTATGGGAAGTTGTAGAAAGGAATGTCGTCAATGTAGAAATGCATCTTACTTGCCCAGAAGTGAGGTGAGTAGGTAGATAGTGATTCACCGTAGGCATCCTTTTGTGCTTGGATCATTAAGTCGTTAATTTCATTAGAGGTTAGAACACCGTCTTGTCTTCTTTCGTAGAAACGAGTTTCAAATAGGAAACGAGCACGAATGTTTAAAAACATTGCGACAGGATTATCCATCTTAGCGTTTAGTAGGCTAATTCTTTCTTCATCGGTCTTTGCTTCCTTGACGTTAGCGTCTGAAACGATTAGTTCACCGAATGTTGATGCGGTTTCAGCAACGTTCATTGCGTAGTCTTGGCGGAAGTAAGGTAGATCGTTCATCACGCTACTGTGGAAGGCATGACCTAGTTCGTGGGCGATGGTTGATGCATCGTTTGGTGAACCAGTGAAGGTTAGAAAAATTCTAGCTTCACCAGTTTCTGGTAGGTCTTGCATGTATCCACCGGGTTCCTTACCTGGACGGTTTTCTGCTTCAATCCATCTATTTTCAAACGCCTTTTGGGCTAGCTTAGCCATCTTAGGTGAGAAACTGTTGAATTGTTTAATAATGAATTCTGCAGCTTCATCGTAGGTAAATGTTTTTGATTTTTCGTCACCGATGTTGATTGGGGCGGCGACATCTTCCCAACCAATCTTGTCCTTGCCGATTAATTGGGCCTTGCGGTTTAAGAACTTAATCAAGACGTCCTTGTTGTCGTCAACGACTTTCCACATGGTATCAAGGGTTTCCTTTGACATGCGGTTAAGTTCTAATGGGTACTTCAAGAAGTCGTCAGTACCATGGAATTTGTAGTCTAGCAGGCGACTACCTGATAGGTGATTTAAGGTGTCAGCAAATAGGTTTTGCTTGTCTTCAAAGGCAGCTTCCCATTTTGGCATCAAGTCTTGACGGTACTTGGCATCGGCATTACCTAAGATTTCGTTATCGGCTTGACCAGCTGATAGTGTCTTAGGATTACCATCTTCGTCTCTAAAGTCAACGTTAACACCGGCAATTAGTGTGCTGTAATGGTTGGACCATGAGCTTAGACCTTCTAGGTTCATTTCTGAAATGATGGTTTCTTGGGTGTCATCCAACAGTTCTTTTCCGAAGTGTCTGTTTTCCTTCAAAGAAAAGGCAATGGTGTCTAGACCAGGTTGTTTGATTAGTTCGTTGAAACGGTCATCTGATAAATCGGCTAGCTTCTTTTGAAGTAGTTGAGCGATTTGGGCCGCTTTAACGTCTAGTGATTGAACCTTATCAATCATTGGTGGAACTTCTTCATTGTTTACATCATCGGAATGCTTACCGTTTATGTACATTGAAGCTTGAATAATTCCGGCCTGAATTTTTTGTAAGAAGTCGGTTAGTTCTGAAAATCTAGAGAATTGCGCGTCATCGTCATCGAAATCGTAGTCATTGATGGCTTGGCGAAATGTTTCAATTGATTCGCCGATGACAGCTAATTTATCGGTTAATTCTTTACCATGTAACCCCCCGGCAAAGATTGAATCTAAATCCCAGTTAAGCGAGTATTTCATATTTTCCCCTCCAAAAAACTTAATTGAAACAATTATATCAGTTTATGCAAAAAAGCCACCCAGAAATGATTATCTGAGTGGCTTTTTTTATAACTTTTTGTAGTCGTCTAAGAGACGTTTGCGTAGTTCTTGGTTATGAACGAAGATGTATAAACCTTTCACACCACGTTTTAATAAGACGTTGGCTGAGTTTAATACCAATTGTGCCTTAATCTTTTCAAACTCGACAGGATCATCCATGTCCTTGCGTTTCTTGAGAGATTCCACATCGGTGAACTTACTCATTTCCACGTGGACGTTATTACCATCCAAGTAGATTGGTGGCCCTAGGATGACTCCAACATAGTTCAAGTCAAAGCCTTGGCATGTGAACATGGAACCGACCTCGTTAACGGTTTCTGAAATTTCTGCCCATGGAGTTTGCGTGTAATTGTATTGATCCCACGGCATCTTGAAGTCTGGCTCGGTTACGTAATGTTTACCACCATCTAGTGTTGATGGATATCCAGAAGTTGAAACAATTCGAGAAAGGCCAACTTCTTGGTTTCTAGCAAAGATAGCCTTTCGCATTTCCTCAGCATTATCAAAGATACGAAAATCGTAATCTTTTTTTGCGTCAGCGGGAAGCGGGGTTAGCTTACCATCAGTAAAGGTGTTAATCCACTTAACTAGTGAATCACTGGCGGTCATTCTGAATTGATGAGTAAGATGATATTCACCGTTGGTATATTGGTCTATGATGTGGTGTAATCTTTCCAAGTTCCAAAACGATTTGGTTCTAAGGACTTGGCGATGGTCAAATACCAAAATGGTGATTTGAGAACGTTTGATGATTTCAGATAGTTGGTTGTCGTAATAGAAATTATTGTAGTGATCACCACGTGATAATAATAGGTGGGCTTCATCAATAATTGTGATATCCACATCTTGATGGGTCTTATCGTTTTGGTTAATAAAGGAAGTGGGGCGATTAAAGTTCTTCTTTAAGACATTGTCCTGACTTCCAGCCATCTTCTTGTAAACCTTTAAGATTTCGGGATGGTTAACCAAGAAATAGTTATTAGTTTGATATAACGGACTGCTTTTTTCATGCGCCATTTGTTGAATGTCGTAGAATAACTTACTTAAAATAACGGACTTACCAGTTCCAGCATCACCGTAAATGGTGAAGACAGCATGGGTGTCGTCATTTAAGTGGTCGATGGCAAATTGTTTGATTTGTTCGACTAGGCGAGATTGTTCGTCAGTAAGTTGCTTGGTTGGTGCAAGCTTATTGTCAGCAGCATTACTGTTGTCCATTGGATGATGCTCCTTCATAGGTTTTGCTTAATGTTTTCAAATATTCGATCAGATAACATCCAATCATTGTGAGTATATAGATGAATCCCGTTAACGTCATGTTGATATAAATCGTTGATTTGGTTAACAGCATAGTCGATACCATTTTCAAGCAGATTGTCCTCTTCTTCAGATAACTCGGGCATCTTGACATCGTTGTGCGCAAGATAATGTTTCTTAAACTGATCGGTGATGGGCATGATTCCAATGCGAATTGGGATGTTGATGCCGTATTCTCGGGACTTATCTAGAAACTTATAAATGCGTTTATTATCAAAACACATTAATGATATTAGGCTATCGACTCCGGAATTAACCTTTTGTTTTAAATACTCGATGTCTTCTGTAAGTGAGTCAGCAAGTACGTGAATGTCTGGATAACAACCAGCGAAAACATTAATTTTTGAATCAGTGTCTAGTTGATTCACATATTTGATCAAATCACTAGCGTAATTGAAATCATCTTCGATATGCATGTTATGATGGATGTTTCCACGAACTAATAAGAAGTTACGGATGTTTAAGCCCATTAACTCATTAAAAGCTTTTTTGATTTGTTCTTTTGTATGCGTTAATCCAGTTAGGTGGATTACAACGGGGATGTGTAAATCCGTTTGAATGTATCTGGCACATTGGACCATTTCTTCGTATGAATATCGACTAAGATTGCTAATTGAAACAAAATCAGGTTGCCATTTATGCAAATAATGTTTCATTTGTCGCAAATCGCCTGGATTGGCCTCAATTTCAACAGAGAATGTTTGCTTTCTCATGGAAATTTCCTTTCAACTTGAATTTATATTAACATTCTATCACGAAACATAAAAAAAGCGTTATTAACATTATGTTAATAACGCTTTTTGTTTATACGAGTTGTTCAATTAATTGATCAACGGCATTTTCATATGTCTTTAGTTTGTTGTTAACAGCATCAGCAGAATCATCGACAGTTCCTAAGTAGAACTTAATCTTTGGTTCTGTTCCTGAAGGACGGATGGCAAACCATGTACCATCATCAAGCCAATATTTTAATACGTTAGCTTCTGGTAGTTCAATTGTTTCAGTAGAACCATCAGCGTTAGTCTTGGTAGAAGTTTGGAAGTCTTCTAGTGATTCGACTTTTTGATTGTTGAATTTGTTTAATGGGTTTGAACGCAGTTCGTTCATGATGTTTGCCATCTTTTCTTTTCCTTCAATACCACTAAAGGTCTTTGAGATAGTCTTTTCTTCATGATAACCGTATTTCTTGTAAATTAATTGAAGACCATCATATAATGTTTGGCCTTTTTGCTTGTAGTAAGCAGCAACTTCTGCAAGTAATACAGTCGATTGGATAGCATCCTTATCACGAACGAAAGGCTTGATTAGGTAACCAAAGCTTTCTTCGAAACCAAATAGGAAAGTGTGATCTTTGTTTTCTTCGAAGTCCTTAATCTTTTCAGCGATGTACTTGAATCCAGTAAGAACGTTTTGCATTTCAACACCGTAGTTGTTAGCAATCTTAGTTGCTAGTTCGGTAGATACGATTGATTTAACGACGGTTCCATCAGCTGGTAGGTCGTTGGCGTTCTTCTTGGCAGTTAGGATGTAATCCAATAGCACTGAGGCGATTTGGTTACCGGTCATTAGTTCGTATGAACCATCTGGTTGTCTTACGGCAGCACCTAAACGGTCAGCATCAGGGTCGGTGGCAATTAAAACATCGGCGTTTTCTTCGTTACCTAACTTGATAGCGTAGTTAAATGCTTCTGGGAATTCTGGATTAGGGAAGTCCACAGTTGGAAATTCTGGATCAGCAATTGCTTGTTCCTTAACTAATGAATAGTTCTTAAAACCAACATTATCTAAAGCACGACGACAGATGATTTTACCTGTGCCGTGAAGAGGTGTGTAAACGAATTTTAATTCCTTACCAACTTCTCTAATTAGGTTGTGGTTCACGTTAACTGTCTTTACGTTAGCTAGGTAGGCATCGTCAACGTCTTCACCAACAACTGATAGAAGTTGTTTATCTCTTAAGTCTTTTACGTCAGCAACATCGATTGCAAATACATCATCGGCTTTTCTGACGTAGTCGGTAATCATGTCAGAAGCCTTTGGTGGCATTTGACCACCATCTTGGCCGTAGATTTTGTATCCATTGTATTGCATTGGATTATGACTGGCAGTAATCATAACACCGGCAAAAGTATTTAGGTGTCTAATTGCAAATGATAATTCAGGAGTAGGTCGAATATCATCAAACACGTAAGATTTGATGTTGTGTTGTCCTAATACTCGAGCAGCTTCATATGCGAATTCTTTTGAGTGATATCTTGAATCAAAACTAATGGCAACACCACGTTTTTTTGATTCTTCATCTAATGTATCCATGTAAGATGCTAGACCTTCGGTAGCTTGTCTAACGGTGTAGATATTCATTCTGTTGATACCAGCACCAATTAATCCACGCATACCGGCAGTACCAAATGACATGTTAGTACCAAAAGCATCGTTAATTTCTTCATTATTATTAGCGATTTTTGCTAGGTCATGTTTTACGGATTCGTTTAGAGTAGGTTGATTAACCCATTTTTGATATAAGTCTTGTGCGTTCATAATAAAGTCTCCAATAAACTTATTTAAATTACATTTTAAGTATAGTTAAATCAGCATAGCGCGTCAATTTTATTACGCTTATGTTAAGTGTATATTGTTGAACTTAAATAATTCTTTATGTTAAGTTACACCTACTATATACGTAAAAGAGGTAGACAATAATGGATAAAAACGAAGAAATTATTAAAACTGCTCACCGTCGTTATGCTACAAAGAAGTTCGACGCTGACAAGAAAATTTCTGACAAGGATTGGGACACAATTATGGAAGTCGGCAGACTTTCACCTAGTGCCTTTGGTTTTTCACCATGGCAATTTCTTTTAATTGAAAGTGAAGAAGTTAAAAAAGATATCTATGAAGATGCATGGGGTGCTCAAAACAGTCTAAACGGTGCCAGTCACTTCTTAATTATTTTGGCTAAGAAGGGAATCACTGCTACTAGTAAGTATGTGCAACACATCACTGAAGATGTTAGTGGGCACCATTTTGCACCTGACTCACCATTCTCAAAGAAGTTCGATGATTTCCAAAAAACACAATTTGATTTAACTGATGACAGAAAGCAATTTGATTGGGCATGCAAACAAACTTACATTGCATTAGCTAACATGATGACTGCTGCAGCGGAATTAGATATCGATAGTTGTGCAATTGAAGGATTCGACCGTTCAAAAATTGAAGATATCTTAACTCAAAAAGGTATTTTAGATCCTAAAGAATGGGGTGTTTCAGTAATGGCTGGTTTCGGATACCGTGACCAAGACATCACTCCAAAGAAACGCCAACCAATGGATGAAGTATACCGAGTAATCAAATAATAAATAACAAAAAACCACCTATTATAGGTGGTTTTTTTACTTTATAAGAGACATCAATATTTAATGAGTTACATAATATATAATGCGTAACTTTGAAAAATATGGATAAAAAGTATAGCTAAACCATTGATATATCAGAGTTTAGTGATTAACAAGACGTCGATATGAGTTATTATCAGTTGAAAAAAAGGGGAATTTAATTAAAAATAAATGAGTGGTATTTTATAGATACTATCGAGAAAGTAAACTAAATTCAGTTTAGAGGAGATATCATGAGCAGTTTTTCAATTTTAGCTACTGCTAAAGCTGTTCCTGAAAAGATTGTTACCAATGACGATTTAGCTAAAATCATGGATACTTCTGATGAATGGATCAGTAAAAGAACCGGGATTAAGCAACGCCGAATCGCCACTAAGGAAACTAACACTTCTTTAAGTGCTGAGGTTGCTTCGCAATTACTTAAGAACGGAAACGTTGATGCGAATGATATTGATTTTATCATTGTAGCTACGATGTCTGGAGACTACCATATGCCATCAACTGCTTCTGCAGTTCAAGGTATTGTTGGTGCTAAGAATGCTGTTGCATTTGATATCAGTGCTGCGTGCTCTGGATTTGTTTTCGCTACTCATATTATGCACTCGTTATTTGAACTAAAGCCTAACGCTTTAGGGATGGTAATTGGTTCAGAAAAAATGAGTAACTTGATTAACTGGGAAGACAGAACCACCGCCGTATTATTCGGGGATGGTGCTGGTGGAATGCTAGTTTCGAACCAAGGTGATGGAGAAGTATTATCCAGTAACTTGAAGAATTATGGAGATAGAAGAGAAGCTCTTCTTGCTGGTCATATATTGGGAAATGAAACATTTGGACCACGTGATGATGACGACACAGATCGTTATTTGCATATGGATGGTAGAGAAGTATTTAACTTCGCAACCAAGAATGTTCCATTATCAATTAAAGAAGCAGCAGAAAAAGCTGGGATTGAGTTAAGTGACATAAATCACTTTGTGTTACATCAAGCTAACGCTCGAATTATTAAATCAGTAGCCCGTAAATTAGGCGTTAGTAAGGACAAATTCCCTATCAATATTAATCTTTATGGGAACACCTCTGCAGCTAGTGAACCTATTTTGTTGTCAGAAATGATGGAAAATGGTTTAATAGCTAAGGGAGATATTATCGCCCTTTCTGGTTTCGGTGGTGGCCTAACCACAGGAACTATTATTTTAAGGTATTAATTTATTATTTTAATTTTATATATGGAGTGAATTATATTATGGCAGACAAGAACGCAATTTTTGACAAGGTAAAAGAAATCGTTGTAGATCAATCAGACGTTAAGGCTGAAGACATCAAGATGGAAACTAACTTCAAAGAAGAACTAGACCTAGACAGTTTAGACTTATTTGAAATCATCGATGCTCTAGAAGACGAATACGACATCGAAATTGACAGTGACAACGACATCGCAACTGTACAACAATTAGTTGACTACGTTGCTGGTAAAGTTGAAGAATAATAATTAGTTTTAATTAACTAGGAGTGTTTAAGTTTGAATATTTGTTATCTATTTAGTGGCCAAGGTAGTCAATTTAAGGAAATGGGACAGGATTTGTATAAGTCAAACCCTGTGTACAAACGTACAATTGACGAGGCCTCAGAAACATTGAATTTAAACTTAGCTGATCCGGAAATTTTTGATAATCCTAATAATACTCAAATCGCTATTTTGACGATGAGTGTAGCTATTCATCGTATTTTAGAAGACAAAATAGAGAAACCTGTTGCAATGATGGGATTGAGTTTAGGCGAGTATAGTGCTTTAGTTGCTGCTAAAGCACTATCTTTTAAATCAGGGCTAAAGCTAGTACACGATCGCTCACATTACATGGATGAAGCAGGTAAGCAAAATCCAGGTTCTATGGCTGCTGTATTGGGTCTTAGCCCTGATTTTGTGAAGAGCGTTTGTGATGAAATTGATGACGTATACCCAGCTAACTACAATAACAAGTCACAAGTTGTTATTGGTGGTACTAAAGAAGGGGTTCAAAACGCCATGGAAGTATTGAAGGAAAAGGGCGCAAAACGTGTAGTTCCACTACAAGTTGCCGTAGCTTCACATACTCCATTGATGCAACCTGCATCAGATCAATTAGCTAAACGTCTTGAAAGTGTTGAATTTGATGAACCTCAAGTAGATGTAATTAGTAATACTACTGTAAAACCATTTGCTAAGGACACCATCAAGGAAACATTAGTTAACCAACTAATCAATCCAACACACTTCATGCAAGATGTTGCTTCACTAGAAGACAAAAACATTGACGCTTTTATCGAAATCGGTCCAGGAAATACGCTAAGTAAGCTTGCTAAAAAGACATTAAAGGCTGATACATACAATGTAGAAAGTGTTGAAACTCTAGATGCCTTATTAGATAAGTTAGGAGAATAATTATGGAAAATAACGAAAAACAAGTAATTCTAATCACTGGTGCAACTAAGGGATTAGGTTTAGCTGACGCAGTTCGTCTAGCTAAGGATGAAAACAATATCGTAATCGCTAACTCACACCGTCAATTGAATGAAGAAGAATTGAAAGCTTTCCAAGATAACTTCGATTCAGAAATTGATGTATTGGTTGGAGACGTTGCTTCAGAAGATGACGCTAAAGCAATGATTGACAGTGTTATTGAAAAATACGGCAAACTAGACGTATTGGTTAACAATGCCGGTATCACCCAAGACACTCTATTAACTAGAATGAAGGGTGATTCATTCAAACAAGTATTAGACACTAACTTGTTTGGTGTATTTAACATGACTAAGTTTGCTATGAAGAAGATGCAAAGAGCTCGTAAGGGTTGCATTATCAACCTTTCAAGTATTGCAGGTCTACACGGTAACTTAGGTCAAGCTAACTATTCATCTACTAAGGCCGGTATCGTAGGTTTAACTAAGACTACAGCCCAAGAAGGTGCTCTACGTGGAATCCGTTGTAATGCGGTTGCTCCAGGTATGATTAAGACTGCTATGACAGCTAAACTAGGCGACAGTTACATCGCTGATTGGGAAGAAAAAATCCCAGCAAAACGTTTTGGTACTCCAGACGAAGTTGCTCAAGTTGTTGAATTCTTAATCAAGAACGAATACATGAATGGACAAGTAATCACCGTTGACGGTGGATTAACTATGTAATCAAAGTTAAGTAAGAACATTCTTAATTAACAGGAGATATAAAAACATGGAACAAAAAGACATTGAAAAGTTAATGGACAAGTTCGACAAGTCCAGCATGAAAGAATTTAAGATTACTGCCGATGATGGTACTGACTTATACTTCAGTAAGTTAGAACACGCTGCAGTACAAAACGTTGCTCAACCAGCTCAAGCTGCTGGCGCAACTGCAAGTGAACAACCAGCTGCTAAACCAGCAGCTTCAGGTGCAAAGATTAAGGCTCCACTTGTTGGAATCGTATACTTTGCCCCAAGTCCTGAAAAACCAGTCTACAAAAAAGTGGGCGATCACGTTAAGAAGGGCGACACTGTTTGTGTAATCGAAGCCATGAAGGTTATCAACGAAGTTAAGAGTCCCGTTTCTGGAACTATTACTAAGAAGGTTGCTGAAAATGGTGACATGGTTGAATACGATCAACCAATTTTTGAAATTGAGGAGGACTAATTTTGGACTATAACGTACAAGATTTCATTCCTCAAAGATTCCCATTCCAAATGTTAGACAAGATTATTGAAGTAAGACCTGGTGAAGGTGCAAAGGCTGAAAAGCTTTTAACTGTTAACGAATGGTTCTTCTCAAAACAACATCTTGAATTTGGAATGCCAAGACCCATCGCGATGGAAATGCTAGCTCAAACTGGAGTTTGCGCATTACTATCAATGCCTGAATACAAAGGACATAATGTTTTCTTTGGTGGTATCAAAGAAGCTACTTACAAAGACAGCTTTAGACCAGGAGACAAGTTGGAACTAGCTGTTGAAATGACAAAGCTAAAGAGAAACATTGGTGAAGGTCATGGAACAGTTACTAGAGATGGCGAAGTTATTTGTGAAGGTACTTTAATCTTTGCAATTGAATAAGTTCATAAAGGATGAGTGAAATGTTTAAAAAGGTATTAATTGCTAACCGTGGTGAAATCGCGGTGCAAATCATAAGAGCACTTCATGAGATGGACATTAAAGCTGTTGCCGTTTATTCAACTGCCGACAAGGATAGCATGTTCGTTAAATTAGCCGACGAATCAGTATGTATTGGTGGTCCACAACCAAACGAATCATACTTGAACATGGCTGCAGTGATTGACGCTGCAATTTTAACTGGATCAGAAGCTATTCACCCCGGTTACGGATTTTTATCTGAAAACGCTGAATTTGCTGAACTTTGCGAAAAATGTTCAATTAAGTTCATTGGACCAAGTTCAAAAGTAATTGATTTAATGGGAAATAAATCTCATGCCAAGGCAGCGATGAAGAACAGTGGAGTACCAACCATTCCTGGTTCAGATGGCTCCATTGACACTCTAGAAGATGCTTTAAAACTAGCGGATGAAATTGGTTATCCGGTTATGCTTAAAGCTGCTGCTGGTGGTGGTGGTAAAGGTATTCGTGAATGTGACGATGAAGAAGCATTAAAGGAAATCTTTAACACTACTAAGCGTGAAGCAAGAATTTCATACAATGACGATTCATTGTACATGGAAAAAGATTTAAGTGATGCTAAGCATATTGAAATGCAAGTTATCGCTGATCAAAAGGGAAATGTTGTTTACTTCCCTGAACGTGACTGTTCTCTACAAAGAGGTCATCAAAAGATTATTGAAGAAACCCCATGTATGGAAGTTTCTCAATCGCAACGTGATTATCTAGGTAAGCTAGTTGCCAAAGCAACTAAGGAAATTGGTTACGAAAACACTGGTACTTTCGAATTCCTATTGGACGAAAAGACCAACAATTTCTACTTCATGGAAATGAACACTAGATTACAAGTTGAACATACAGTTTCTGAAGAAGTTGCTGGAGTTCAATTAATCAAAGCTCAAATCCAAGTTGCCGCAGGTGAAGCATTACCATTCACACAAGATGACATCAAGGTAGATAGTTACGCAATCGAATGCCGTATTAACGCCGAAGACCCTGCACATGGTTTCTTACCAGCACCAGGTACTCTTCATAAGGTTAACTTCCCATTTGGAACTAAGGGTGTTCGTATTGACTCAGGTGTTGAACAAGGTGACACCATTTCTCCTTTCTATGATTCAATGATTGCCAAAATCATTGTACATATGCCTGACAAGCCTCAGGCTGTCGTAAAAATGAGAAGAGTAATTAATGAATTTAAGGTTGATGGAGTAAAGACTAACCGTCAATTCCTAAACGATTTGTTACAAGACAAACATTTCAATGATTCAGATTTCAATAATCTATACATTGAAAAATCATTCTTGAAAGAGTGGTTGAAAAACGTTGAAGAATAATAAATCAGAAGAAACCAAAGATTTACAAACTCTAATGGACAAAGTTCCAGATCATTTGTTTATCAAATGTCCAGTTTGTGAAGAAAACTTTTACAACAAGAAGTTAGGGGAATACAAACTATGTCCTAACTGTGGTTATGGTTTTAGACTGGGTGCACAAGAAAGAATCAACATGACTGTGGATGAATTCACACCAATCGATTCTGAAATTAGTGCACCAAAGCGTTTCTTAGGCGACGAAAAGTACGCTGGAAAGCTTGAAAAGTCAAAGAAGGCCACTGACCTAAACGAAAGTGTTCAAACCGGTTTTGCCAAGATTGGTGATACTGAATTTGCCCTAGGTGTAATGGATTCTCGTTTCATCATGGGTAGTTTAGGTACTGCCACTGGTGAAAAGCTTGCTAGATTATTCGAACAAGCAACCGAAAAGAACTTACCAGTAGTTGTCTTCTCATGTTCTGGTGGTGCCAGAATGCAAGAAGGAATCCACTCATTAATGCAAATGGCCAAGGTATCACAAGCGGTATCTGATCACGCCGAAAAAGGATTGCTATACATTTCTGTATTAACTGATCCTACTACCGGTGGTGTAACTGCTAGTTATGCCATGGAAGGAGATATCAACATCTCTGAACCACACACATTAATCGGTTTTGCTGGTCGTCGAGTTATCGAAAAGACAATTCAACAACGTCCACCAAAGGATTTCCAACGTGCAGAAACTCTACTTAAGAATGGTTTCTTAGATGCCATTGTTAAAAGAGATGAAATGAAATCAGTATTAGCCAAGTTATTGGCTTGGAATTAGGGGGATATTAGTATTATGGGAAAAGCATACGATCGTGTTTTAGCGGCTAGAAGTGCTGATAAGATTAGTATCCAAGACCTAGTTGCTGGAATTACTGATGACTTTATGGAACTACACGGTGACCGTGCTTACAGCGATGATCCTGCAGTATATGCTGGTATCGGAACTATTGCTGGTCAACCAGTTACCATTACAAGTATCCAAAAGGGTAACGACACTGACGAAAATATCGAAAGACATTTCGGTTCAGCTGAACCTTCTGGATACAGAAAAGCTTTACGTTTGATGAAACAAGCGGAAAAGTTTAACCGTCCAATCATTAACTTGATTAATACACCTGGTGCATATCCTGGTATGGACGCTGAATACAAGGGTCAAGGTTACATGATTGCTCAATCAATCATGCAAGGCCTTAAGTTAAAAGTGCCATACATCAGTGTTATCGTAGGTGAAGGGGGAAGCGGTGGAGCCTTAGCTCTAGCTGTCGGTGACACCGTTTGGGCCTTAGAAGATAGTATCTACTCAGTGCTATCACCTGAAGGCTACGCCACAATCTTGTGGAAAGATTCAAGTAAGGCAGCAGAAGCTGCTGAACAAATGCAACTTACACCAAAGGAACTATTAGACAATGAAATCATTGATAAGATTATTCCCGAAGTCAAAGATGCAAAATCAATGCAAAACTTCAAAGAAGCTTTAATTGAAAAAATTAATGAACTTAACAAATTACCTAAAGAAGAATTATTGGCCCAACGTCACGAACGTTACCGTAAATTCAACTAATGTAATTTAATTGATTTGTATATTTTAGGAGGCCAAATCATAATGTCAAACTTATTAGATGGAAAAACAATTGTTGTTATGGGTGTTGCTAACAAACGTAGTATTGCCTGGGGTTGTGCTAAGTCACTAATGGATAACGGTGCTCAAGTTATCATTACTTACCAAAATGAAAGATTAAAACGTCAATTAGACAAGCTTGTTCCTGAAGGAACTGAAATGATTGAATGTGACGTTGCTGAAGATGCAAACGTTGAAAAGACTTTCCAAGACATTCAAGCTAAATTTGGTAACATCGATGGTGTTATTCATGCCATTGCTTACGCTGATAAGGAAACTCTTGAAGGTGGCGTTATTGACGTTAAGAAAGATGGTTACAACTTAGCTCAAGACGTTTCAGCTTACTCACTAATCTCAGTATCACGTTACGCAAGTCGTGTTATGAACCCACAAGGTAGTATTGCTACTCTAACTTACATGGGTTCAACTCGTGCTATCCCTTCATACAACATGATGGGTGTTGCTAAGGCTGCTCTAGAAGCTAACGTTAGATACCTAGCTTCAGACTTAGGTCCTAAGAAGATCCGTGTTAACGCTATCTCAGCTGGTGCCATCAAGACTCTAGCTGTTACTGGTATCAAGAACCACGGTGACCTATTGAAGGAATCAGAAGCAAGAACTGTTGACGGTGAAGCTGTTGACATCCACCAAGTTGGTGACGTTGCTACATTCCTAATGAGTAACCTATCATCAGGTGTTACTGGTGACTTGATTTACGCTGATAAGGGTGTTCATTTACTTGCTTAATAATACAGAAATTTTTATCGATTCTATTCAAAATCCAAAGTACCAAGAAATCTTCAAGAAGGCTGATGTTGATTTTACTAAGTATAATAAACGTCAAGCAATTGTAGGTAACTTGATGCTGGCAGATTACATGGGAATTAGTATTGATGAATTATTGCATGGGGACCTTTTCTACTACGGTGATCATGGCAAACCATTTCTAAAATCAAAGCAATTTCAATATAATATTTCAAACTCATATGATTTAGTAATCTTAGCGGTTTCTGATCAAGAGGTTGGAGTAGACATTGAGAAGTTGCGTCCATTTACTTACAAACGAATTACTCGTGCGTTTACTGATAACGAACTAAATTACTTAAGTAATCTAAACGAATCAGTAGAAGGGGATGAAACCCTTAAGTTATGGACAATCAAGGAAGCAGCATTAAAATTAGTCGGTACTGGTTTATCTGGTAAGGTTAAGAGTGTCGACATTGATGTTGATACCAAGAAATCTGCTAAACGATTAGATCGTAAAATTAAATTAACCGATATTGAGGTAGCTGATGGTTACGTTGGAACCCTTGCTACATATGACGATTAATATCTGCCGTTAAATGATTTTCCGGGGTAATGGGATGTTCAAACATTAAACGAATCAAATCATGATAATTAGATGATTTCTAATGAAAAAACGGCAAAATAGATATACATTCAACCATGTGTCACATAAGGAAATATACGTAAAACACCGCTATGACAACGTTTTATTTGTTTTAATTAATAAAAAGAGTCTTGTACGTTGTAACTTAGTATGGTAATTGTTAAACTTATTTATGTTGATTAGTTCATCTAGATATCAAAACTAGATGAAGAGGTAATCAATAATCCTATTGGATTAGGATCATAAATTAGATTAATAAAAGACGTTTAATTGTTAAAATTTTGAATTATAAGAGGAGTGCTTATTGTGAGTGTTTTAAATACAACAGAAATTATGGATTTAATTCCAAACAGATACCCAATTCTATACATCGATAAGGTTGATGAATTAATCCCTGGTGAAAAGGTAGTTGCTACCAAGAACGTTACTATCAACGAAAACTATTTCCAAGGTCACTTCCCTGGAAACCCAGTTATGCCTGGTGTTTTAATCATCGAAACTATGGCTCAAACTGCTTCAATTCTTATTTTGAAGAGTGAACAATACAAGGATAAGACTGCTTACCTTGGTGAAATTAAGGGTGCTAAGTTCAGAAAGATGGTTAAACCTGGTGACGTTGTACGTTTCGAAGTTACTATGGGTAAACAAAAGAAGAACATGGGACAAGTTGACTGTACTGCTTACGTTGGCGACAAGAAGGCTTGTTCAGCTCAACTAACCTTTATCGTTCCAGACGTAAAACGTAAATAAGGAGGATAACTCTATGGAAAAGCGTGTTGTAATTACAGGTATTGGTGCCGTTAGTCCTTTGGGTAACGACGCTAACACATTTTTAGACAATATTTTTGCTTCAAAGACAGGTATTGCTCCAATTTCAAAGTTTGATGCTTCAGAAACTGGTGTTACTCTAGCTGCCGAAGTTAAAGATTTTGATCCACTAGAACGTATCGACAAGAAGATCTCAAAACGTATGGATGACTTCTCACGTTACGCTCTATACTCAGCATACGAAGCTATGGAACAAGCTGGCCTAAAAGAAGGCGAATTTGATCCAGATGAATTAGGTGTTATCTATGGTTCAGGTATTGGTGGTTTAACAACTATCCAAGAACAAGCTATTAAGATGTCAAAGAAGGGTCCAGGTCGTGTATCTCCATTCTTCGTTCCTAACTCAATCATTAACATGGCTGCTGGTAACATTTCAATTAACTTAAATGCTAGAAACACTTCTCAAGCTATCGTTACTGCTTGTTCATCAGGTACTAACGCAATTGGTGATGCATTTGACTACATTCGTTTTGGTAAAGCCAAGATGATGATTACTGGTGGTTCAGAAGCATCAGTTAACGAATTAGGTATTGCTGGTTTCGCAGCTTTATCAGCTCTTTCAACTTCAGAAAAAGTAGAAGATGGCTCAATTCCATTCGATAAAGACAGAAATGGATTCGTTATGGGTGAAGGTGCCGGTACTTTAGTTCTTGAAGAACTAGAACATGCCAAAGCTCGTGGTGCTAATATCTTAGCCGAAGTTGTTGGTTACGGTACTAACTCAGATGCATACCACTTAACTGCTCCAAGACCTGACGGTTCAGGTGCTGTTGATGCTATGAAGTTAGCTCTTAAGGATGCTAACGTTGATCCTAAGGACGTTGACTACGTTAACGCTCACGGAACAAGTACTCATGCTAACGATTCAGCTGAATCACAAGCTATCAAGAAAGTATTTGCTGACAACGACCACATCAAGGTAAGTAGTACAAAGGGTATGACTGGTCATGCTCTAGGTGCTGCTGGTTCATTAGAAGCCGTTATTATGGTTGGTGCATTACAACGTCAACAAATGCCAGTTAACTACGGTGTTAAGAACATCGATCCAGAAGTTGAAGTAGAACTAGTAAACGAAGACAACAAGAAGTCACCAGTTAACTACGAAATTTCAAACTCGTTTGGTTTTGGTGGTCACAACGCAGTTCTTGTATTCAAGAAGTACGAAAACGACTAATAAAACAACTAAAAGACGCGGTATAATACCGCGTCTTTTTTTCTGGAATTTATTGAATTTTTAAGGTTTCTGATTGATAATGAAGATATAAGCAATTTAAAAGGAGTATTCTTATATGGCAATTTTAGTACCAGGTGGAGCCGGCTACATCGGTTCTCACACCGTAGATCGTTTAATTGAAAAAGGCTATGATGTTGTCGTTGCAGATAACTTAGCAACTGGACACTTAGCTAGTGTCAACAAAAACGCAAAGTTCTACGAAGGAGACATCAGAAATGCTGACTTCCTAGACAAAATCTTTGATAACGAAAAGATTGATGGAATTATCCACTTTGCTGCTAATTCTATCGTTCCAGAATCAATGGAAAAACCATTGAAGTACTTTGATAACAACACTGGTGGAATGATTACTCTACTAGAAGCAATGCAAAGACACAACGTTAACAACATTATCTTCTCTTCTACCGCCGCTACTTACGGAGAACCTGAAAGCATTCCAGTTAAGGAAACTGACTCTCAAGTCCCTACCAATCCTTATGGTGAAAGTAAGTTAATGATGGAAAAGATGATGAAGTGGGCTGACGTTGCCTATGGCATCAAGTACACCGCATTACGTTACTTTAATGTTGGTGGAGCTAAGATGGACGGATCAATTGGTGAAGACCACGGTCCAGAAACTCACTTAATTCCAATCATCCTACAAGTTGCTCAAGGAACTCGTGATAAGCTACAAATCTTTGGTACTGACTATCCAACCAAAGATGGTACTAACGTCCGTGACTACGTCCACGTTGTCGATTTAGCAGATGCTCATATTCTAGCCCTAGACAGATTGATGAAGGGTGGAGAATCAGAAGCATTTAACCTAGGTTCATCAACTGGTTTCTCAAACAGAGAAATGCTAGAAACCGCTCGTAAGGTGACAGGCAAGGAAATTCCTGCCGAAGATGCACCAAGAAGAGCTGGTGACCCAAGTACACTAGTTGCTGACTCAACTAAGGCCCGTGAAGTACTAGGTTGGAAGCCTCAACATGACAATGTTGAAGATATTATCGCTAGTGCATGGACTTGGACTCAAAAGCACCCACACGGTTACGAAGATTAATATTTAATTATATTTGATTATAATCACATCTTTTTCTTGAAAATAAATCATATGAGTTTTACCATGAGATTGAACTTAAGAAATAGGAGGCTGAATTTTCTATGAACAGATTAGAAGGACTTGAAGAAACAACCACTCTAAACAATGGCGTTGAAATGCCACGTCTTGGATTAGGTGTTTGGAAGACAGATAATACAAGTGCTAAAGAATCAGTTAAAGAATCAATCATCAAGGGTTACCATTTAATTGATACTGCAAAGCAATATGGTAACGAAACTGGTGTTGGTGAAGGAATTAAAGAAGGTTTGGCTGCAACCGGACAAAACCGTAAAGATTTATTTATCACAACTAAGTTATTCAACGGTGATCAAGGTTATGAAAGTACAATCAATGTCTTAAATGGTACACTAAAACGTCTAGACTTAACTTACATTGACCTATACTTAATGCACTGGCCAGTTGATGGCAAGTACATTGATACTTGGAAGGCAATGGAAGAACTTTACCGCCAAGGTAAGATTAGAGCTATCGGTATTTCAAACTTCGATAACGAAAGATTACAAAACCTATTAGACCACAGTGATATCGTTCCTGCCGTTAACCAAATGGAATTCAATCCAGTTAACCAAGAAAAGGATATCCTAGAATTCAATAATCATGCTGGTATTCAACTAGAAGCATGGTCACCACTTGGTGGTGGGGAAGCCTTATCTAACGAAGACATCAAGAAGATTGCTGACAAGTACAACAAGTCAGTTGCTCAAGTAATTCTTCGTTGGGACTGGCAAAAAGGTGTAGTAACTATTCCTAAGTCATCACATGAAGAAAGAATTATTCAAAACTCAGATATCTTTGACTTCAAGTTATCAGAAGATGACATGAAGACTATTGAAGGTATCGACAAGCAAAAGCGTAGTTTATGGTACCCAGACTTTGAATGGCACACTACCGGTCAAATGACAGATACTGTTGATAAGTGGGATGATTCTCCTGCTAACTACAAAGACTAGTTAGATATTAACTATTTAGAAAAAAGCGTTGTCTTTAATGACAACGCTTTTTCTTTTGTCCTATAATAGTATTAAACAACAAGAGAAATGGAGAATTGGATTGGAAAATAAGACACAAGCGCAAAAGAGATTAATCGGTGGAATTCTAGCCGTGACTGGGGCAATTCTTTGGGGGATTCAAGGTCCAGTATCACAATTTTTATTCCAAGATAATAACCTATCACCAGAATGGTTAATGGGAATTAAGATGGGGATTTCAGGGATTGTGATTCTACTATTTACTAACTTCGTTAAAAAAGAACCAGTAATGGATCTTTGGAAACAGCCAAAGAATCTGGGTGTGTTTGCTGCCTATGCCGTATTTGGTTTAGCTGCTGTGCAATATTTGTACCTAGTGACAGTTAACTTAAGTAACGCCGGAACGGCGACAGTTCTACAAAGTTTGGGAACGGTATTGATTGTTATCTTTACCGCCATTTTTTACCATCAATTGCCAAATAAGTACGAAGCATTCGCCGTATTAGTTGCCTTAATCGGAACATGGTTATTGGTAACAAAGGGACACTTGACTCAATTAGCCATCTCAACACCTGCATTAACTGCGGGACTACTATTAGCCTTGGCAGGGGCCATTCAAACCATGCTACCGGTAAACCTATTGAAACGTTTTTCAACATTAGTCGTAGTCGGGTGGGCAATGCTAGTCGGTGGAATCATCTTTACCATCGTTCATCCTTTCTGGGTGGACGTTCCTAAGTTAACCTTAGGAACCGTATTAGGTGTCGGTTTTATTGTATTCTTTGGAACAATGATGTCATTTATTTGTTTCATCAATAGTTTGAAATTCATTTCACCTACGGTTGCAGGGATGTTAGATACGTTTGAACCACTATCAGCTACCATCGGGGCCGTCATTTTCCTTAATACATCATTTAATGGTGCAGAAGTTATTGGTGGAATTTTGGTGTTAAGCACGGTATTTATCCTGGCTTTAGGAAATAAAAACGAATAAAAATAAAAAAGATAATGAACAACGTGTTGACTTTCTCAGCACGTTGTTTTTATAATGTAATTGAATTATTAGATAAAGTGATTTTTTGAGGGGAGACGTAGGTATGGTTAAACAAGATCGTAGAACAATCCAAACCAAGTCCCAAATTACTGAAGCCTTAATTGAATTGATTCATACTAAGGGTTTCAATAATTTAAATGTTACTGACTTAACCAGAACAGCCGGAATTGGTCGTGGTACGTTTTACATTCATTATTTAGATAAGTTTGATTTATTGTCAAAGACAGAAACACGTTTATTAGGTGAAATTCAGGATATTTTAAATGCTATTGTTCCAGAAGAATTAAAGGCGTTTTCTGAAAATAGTGAAAATACTCCATCTGAATTAGTAATTAAGACACTTGATTACTTTTACCAAAATTCTAAATTATTGTCTGCATTGCTATGCCCAGACGGTGATCCATATTTAATCGGCAAGATTAAGAAGATGTTTAAAGAAGTGATTGTTGAATCATTTCATGCTGCACCTTCTGAAATCGAATTCCACCCAGGAATTCCCAAAGATTATGTGATGGAAATCATTTTGGATAGGTTGATGAGTATTGTTGTTTATTGGATGAGCAAAGAACATCCAGAGTCTCCTAGTGAAATCGCTGAAATCATTAAAACGACGCAAAGAACAGCGCCTCAAGATTTAATTAATATCAAAAAATAAGGGGGAGAATTCAAATGCCAAAGTTTATTAAGAAGTATACTGGTAGCTTGATTGCATGGCTGGTTGTAGTAATCCTAAGTGTAGTCTTCTTACCAAACATGTCTAACTTAGTAGCACAAAAGGGCCAAACTAAGATTCCAGCTACTTCACAAAGCCAAGTCGCTGAAACCATTCAAAAGCATTGGGGTCATGGTATCAGTAATACCATGGATACAGTTGTTGTTTTCAACAACGGTAATAGTAAAATCACTTCAAGTGACCAAAAGGAAATCGATGCTACAATTCAAAAATTAAAGGACAACAAGTCCGAATACGGTATCAAGGGTGTAACTGCACCATTTGATAACGACGCCACTAAGAAGCAATTAATTTCAAAGGATAAAACCACTGAAATTGTGCAATTAAACGTAACTAAGAAGCGTTCAATCCAAAGTGTTAACAACCAACTTAAGGATGCTGTTAAGACCTCTGGAATTAAGACTTACGTTACAGGTGGGGATATCCTAAACGATGACTTTAGAGTTTCTACACAAGAAGGAATTCAAAAGACTGAAGTTATCGCCGCTGTATTTATCTTAATCGTATTGATTATTGTATTTAGATCACCAATCGTGCCATTGGTATCACTATTGACTGTGGGTGTCTCATTCATCGTTTCATTGAGCATCGTGATGAACCTTGTTCAATACTTCGGTTTCCCACTTTCAAACTTCACTCGTGTATTCATGGTAGTAGTACTATTCGGTATCGGTACTGACTACAACATCTTGTTATACAACCAATTTAAGGAAGAATTGAGTAGGGGTAAGGATCAAATCCAAGCAACTATCGACGCAAGAAAAGTTGCCGGAAAGACCATCCTATACTCAGGTACATCAGTATTGATTGGTTTTGCAACATTAGCACTAGCTAAGTTCTCAATTTATCAATCAGCCGTTGGTGTGGCTGTCGGTGTGGCCGTATTATTACTTGTATTGGTAACATTGAACCCATTCTTCATGTCAGTTCTAGGTAAGAACATCTTCTGGCCATCAAAGAACTTCGAGGGTGAAGGTGAAAACAAGCTATGGAGCTTCTTATCAAACAAGTCAACCAAGTGGGCAATTCCTGCTATCGTCTTGGTACTAGTTGTAACTGTTCCATTCATGGCTGCGTACAAGAACAACCTAAACTACGACAATAGTGTTGAACTACAAAACAACGTTCCCGCTAAACAAGGACTATTGACTGTTCAAAAGCACTTCTCAAAGGGGACTGCTGAACCTTCAACTATCTACATTAAGTCCGACCACAAGCTAAATAACGAAAAAGACTTGAATGAAATTGATCGACTAACCAAACAATTGGGTAAACAATCAGGCGTAAAGACAGTGGCATCAGTCACTCAACCAAGTGGTATGCCAATTAACCAACTTTACGTAAATGACCAACTAGAAACATTAAATTCCAAGATGAAGACAGCTAAGAAGGGTATTAGTACCATCAAACAAGGTACTAAGAACTCATCATTCAACGCTACTCCATTGGAAGACATCGGTTCTTCAGCCATGACAATTGGCCAATACCTAAAGAATATTCAAGCAATGAGTAGTCAAACTGGTAGTACCAATGGTCAAGCTGTATTGACTCAATTACAACAAAAGATGGCTTCAGTGGGTCAACCATTAAGCCAAGCACAACTACAAATTGTAGGTGCATTGTTACAACAAAGCGCAACTAAGCAACAAACACTAATGAGTGGTTTACAATCACAATTACAAGGCATTGCTTCAAATACCCAAGGTATCGGTGACAATGCCAAGGCATTAGCCGCTCAATTGAAAGAAACCCAAGCTAAGCTAAAGAAGGCTGGCGTTGGTTTAGATAAAATCGAAAAGGGAATGGGTAGTGCTAATTCTTACCTAAGTTCTCTATCAAACTCACAAGCTTCTGATTCATTCAACATTCCAGAAAGCGTCCTAAAGAGTGACACATTCAAGCGTTCAGTTAACACTTATCTATCAGCAGATAAGAAGACCGCTAAGATCACTGTTGTTCTAGACAAGGACCCTAACTCTGAAAGTGCAATGAACCAAGTTGATAACCTACAAACTAAGGTATACAACAATATCTCAGGTACCTCATTAGATCACAGTGTGGTTGCAATTGGTGGTCAAACCGCAACTACTTCTGATACTCACCACATCGCAAGTTCTGACTTCTTGAGAACTGCAGTTATCATGGTTATCGGAATTATGATTGCATTAATGGTTATTACCAGATCAATTCTTCAACCATTCTACATCTTAGGTACTCTAATCATTGCTTACATTTCATCACTAAGCATCACTAAGCTAATTAGTTCTGCTGTATTAGGTGAAAAGTTCCTAACTTGGAACACACCATTCTTCACTTTCGTAATGCTAATCGCATTAGGTGTTGATTACAGTATCTTCTTGATGATGAAATACCGTGAATTCGGTAGCGTTGACGCTACACCTGAAAGACAAATTCAACATGCCTGTGCCGTTATCGGTACGGTAGTTATCTCAGCAGCTATCATTTTAGGTGGTACTTTTGCGGCTCTAATGCCATCAGGAGTATTAACTCTAATTCAAGTTGCTATTGGGGTAATTGTTGGATTAATCATCCTAGTATTTATCATTCCAATGCTAATTTCAGCATTAATTAAATTGACTTATGGCCAATCTAACGATAAAGAATAGATGAAGATAATACGAATGAGAGACGATGGATTTACCATCGTCTTTTTTAGTATAAATTATTTCATTTAGAAAGATAAAAGAGTTATAATGTAAGCGCAATCATAATTGAAATAATAAACATTAAGAAGGTATAAAATTATGGAAAATATTTCATACGATAACTCAAAAAACGTTATTAATAAGCCGCTAGATTTCTTTTTACGTGCGATTATGTCATTAATAGGGGTTACCTTAATTGCTTTAGGTGCTGCCTTTATGCGCTCAGGACATGTCGGAATTGACCCATTCACAGCAATGAATGCAGGGATGGCTACCAAGTTAGGAACTTCATTGGGTTCATTTCAACTATTCGCTAACTTAGTATTATTCATTATCGTTTTAATTTTCGATCGTAAACAAATTGGGCTAGGAACCATCTTTAACATGGTCCTAGTGGGATATGAAATTGAATACTTCAGTACTTTTTACTCAATGATTTTCCCAGGAAAGATTAGTATTCCAATGATGATTTTCGATGCGCTTGTCGGTATTTTAGTGTTTACATTAGGTACTTCTATCTACATGGCTACCAAACTAGGGGTATCACCTTATGATGCATTAGCACCAATTATTTCAGAAAAGACCCACATCGAATACAGAAAGGTTAGAAGTGCTCAAGACATTATCTTCATGATTGTTGCCATTCTAGTATCCGGACCATTTGGAATTATGACCATCTTTACTGCATTCTTTGCTGGTTCATTGATTAGTTTCTGGAACAACACCGTTAGTCGTGAACTAATGACTCACATTGATCACTTCAGTCAAAGACCAAGTCTACACGATGCAGCCGGCGGACTAGTTAGTATAGGGAAACGTGGTTACGATATCGTAAGCAGCGCCTATAAAGATACCTACATTATGCAAAAGCAAATGTCTGGCTACACTAACACCGAGATTGAAGAATTGATTAAGAAAACTAACGATAATATGAGAAAAAATCAACAAGTCCAATTGATTCTTAATAAGCGTTTGGAATCATTAAACGCTGAATTAAAGGAAAGAAAAGATAAAGACAAATAAAAAAACTTGCATTCTCCATATATTTTCGGTAAGATTATTACAAATAAATGAACGAATAAAAATTGGAGGTTCAATCATGGCTGCTTGTTGTATTCTGACAATAAAACAAGATAATAATAATTTCTTCTTTAATCTGAACTAGTCGTTTAGTATAGTACGTAGAAGAGATTATTTCGCTATGAAAACTTCGGAAGCACTAGAAAAATGGCTGGTAAGCAGTTATTCTTTCTAGTGCTTTTTTTACCGCACTAGTTAGGAGAACTAGTGCGGTTTTTATTTATTCATGTAAAAAAGGGGGATTTTTATGAATATTCTGTCTAAGGTGAATCGTAAGACATCATTGGCTAAGTTCATCGATAGGGATCAAAATTTACAAAGAACTATCGGCACTAAAGATTTAATCATGATGGGAATCGGTGCGGTTATTGGTGCAGGGATTTTCGTAATACCAGGAACGGTTGCAGCTACAACTGCTGGACCAGGAATCATTCTCTCATTCATAATTGCGACAGTCGTATGTTCACTTTGTGCAATGTGTTATGCTGAATTTTCATCAGCATTACCGGTTGCAGGGAGTGCATACACATTCGGTAATGTTATCTTCGGAGAAATTACTGGATGGATTATCGGATGGGGATTAATTCTGGAATACATGCTTTCAGTAGCAACTGTTGCATCAAGTTGGTCAGCTTACTTACAATCATTACTGGCTAATTTCGGAATCCACATGCCAAAGGCCTTATCAGCTAACTATGATCCGAATCACGGCACATATGTTAACCTGATTGCGATTCTAGTAGTGTTATTGATTTCATGGATTTTAACTAGGGGTGTTAAATCATCCACACGTTTAAACGACATAATGGTTTTAGTAAAAATTGCGATCATTATTGTCTTTGTAGTTGCCGGGGCATTCTTTGTTAAGCCTACTAACTGGAACCCATTTATGCCATTCGGTGTTAGTGGGGTCTTCACAGGGGCTTCATTAGTATTCTTTGCTTACCTAGGTTTTGATGTTATTGCTGCCTCTGCAGGTGAAGTAAAGAACCCTAAAAAAACGATGCCTATCGGAATTATTGGGACATTAATTATTTGTACAATCTTGTACATACTAGTTTCAATTGTTCTTACAGGAATTGTACCTTATACAAAATTAAACGTTTCAGATCCAGTAACATTTGCACTACAAATGATTCACTTGGACAAACTAGGAATTTTAATTTCATTGGGTGCGCTAGCAGGTATGTTTACAATGATGGTAAACATGGTATTTAGTAGTTCACGTCTAATATACTCCATCGGTCGTGATGGACTTTTACCTAAAAACTTGAGTAAAATAGACACTAAGAAGAACGTTCCAATTCACAGTGTTATCTTTGTAACAATTGTGATCGCCCTAATGGGTGGGATTTTCTCACTAGATAAGCTAGCGAGCTTAGTTAATATTGGGACATTGATTGCCTTTACATTCATGTCAATTGGGATTTTATTCCTAAGAAGACGTAAAGACATTAAAAATGATGGATTCAAGGTTCCATTATATCCAGTCTTACCAATCGTATCTGCGATAGCTTGTGTATACCTATTAACACAACTACCACTTGATACATGGATCCTAGCGATCATCTGGTTTGCTGGAGGATTATGTATTTATTTTGGTTATGGAATTAAACATAGCCGTTCAAACAAATCATAATGACAATTTTGCCATTATGAATAAACGGGGAGTTTTATAAATGGAAAAACAACATACAACGACTGAAAACGTCATGAAAGGTATTTTCTGGTCTGCGATGGCTTCAACCCTATGGGGTTTCTCAGGAGTCATCATGCAATTCGTTGCTCAAAACGAAGCAGTTCCTACTCAATGGTTCATTTCAGTTCGTACATTATTTGCAGGTATTTTATTGTTAGCAATTGGTTCAATTCACGTTGGTAAACATGTTTTTGATGTTTGGAAGTCAAAAGAATCAATCATTAGATTATTTATCTACGCAATTTTTGGTTTAGCAGTTAACATGTCAACTTTCTACGTAAGTATTCAAGAAGGTAACGCTGCTACTGCCACAATCCTACAATACTTAGCACCAATCTTTATTGTTCTATATGGTTTAGTATTCATGAAGAAAAAGCCTCTAAAGGCTGATGTTATTTCATTCTTACTAGCTTTAGTAGGGGTGTTCTTGATTATCACTAACGGTCACATTGGTGAACTATCTGTTCCATTTACTGCCGTTATCTTTGGTTTACTATCAGCTGTTTCAGCTGCCGTATACTACTCAGTTCCAAAGCCACTATCAAAGGAAAACTCACCATTCGTTGTTCTAGGTTGGGGTACTTTGATTGCTGGTATCGGTTTTAACGCATACCACCCATTCTGGACTGATGCTCCTAAGATCACACCAGGTATCGTTTTAGGTATCGGTGGAGTTATCTTAGTTGGTACTATCTTCGCATTCTCAGCTGTTCTATACAGTTTGAAGTTTGCCCCATCAGAAGTTTCAAGTATCGTTGATGCCGTAGAACCAGTGGTTACTATCATCTTAAGTATGATTGTATTCCACTTGATTCCAACACCAATCGAAGCACTTGGTGCAATCATCATTATCGTATCTATCTACTTCCTACAAAGATCTCACCAAAAGAGAGATAAGGACGACCCAGATATTAGATAGTTTGTATAAAAAAAGTTATCGAAAAGACCGTTTTTACGTATTATTTCGTGGAAATGGTCTTTTTCTATTTTCAAGCTTTCTTACTTGTGATATCTTTTTAATATAGGTTTCAAGTAAGAAAACTTTACATCTACTGGAATTATAGCTTTATATGGGGTGAAAATATGGAAAACGAAACAGGCCTTTTAGAGACTAATGTCATGAAAGGTATCTTCTGGGCTTTCTTAGCTTCAGCACTTTGGGGTGTTTCAGGTACAATTCTTCAATTCGTATCTCAAACAGAACATTTGGAAGCTAACTGGTTCTTATCAACTAGAACCATGATCTCTGGAATTGTGTTATTAATTATTTCTGCAATTGTTTATAGAGGACACATTTTCAATGTTTTTAAGTCATGGAAATCATTCATTTGTATCGTGGCTTATGGGGTGTTTGGTCTAGGTGCCAATCTATACACTTTCTACATGAGTGTACAAACTGGTAATGCCAATGCATCAACTATTTTGCAATACTTAGCACCATTATTTATTCTGTTGGGATCAATCATCTTCCAACACAGAAAACCATTACCAATTGACATCATGGTTTTCGTAATTGCTTTGGCAGGGGTTGTATTATCTCTAACTAAGGGTGATTTCTCATCACTTTCAATTACTCCTGCATCATTAATCTGGGGAATTTTATCTGGTGTAACTGCAGCGCTATACGTTGTGCTTCCACGTCCAATCGTTGGACAAAGTTCACCAATGGTAATTCTAGGTTGGGGTACTCTAATCGCCGGAATTATCTTTAACTTAAAACAACCAATCTGGGTGCACATGCCACATCTAACTACTGGTATCGTATTCGGAGTTGGTGGAATTATTCTATTCGGAACAATTCTTCCATTCATGCTATTGCTACATGCTTTGAATTTTGCACCATCAGAAGTTGTTAGTCTAGTTGACGCAACACAACCTGTGGTTACTTTTATTTTAAGTATTATCTTCTTCCAAATTTCAATTAGCTTTATTGAAATTGTCGGTGCGGTTCTAGTTATTTTAGCAATATTCATTTTACAAAAGTCACATCGTAAATTAACGATTGATAAACATAGCGAAGCTTAAAAAATATTGATATTACACTAAGAAGCGGCCTAATTTTAAGGTTCGCTTCTTTTTTATGTGTTAATATTGAACTTGTAAATTATATTTTAAGGAAGAATATCGATGAAAAAAGCGATTAAATTTTGGCCATACATGACAATCTTCTTGGTTGCAGTGTTAATAATGTTGCCACAAATCGTGACCGGATCATATATTTTAGGGGTCGACTCTATTTTCCATATGAATCGATTCTACGATGCGGCGATGCAACTAAAAACTGGCCATTTAAGTTACTTTATATCCATTTATGGATACCAACAGTCAGGAAGAATTATTAACGCTTTATATGGGCCATTAGCGGCTTATTTTAATGGTTTAATTCTCCTGATTGCCGGCAATTGGGTAAGATATCAGATTGTCGCTTCATTGTTAACGTTATGCGTTAGTGGAATGACAATGTATAGCCTAGCAATGAGAACTCACATTAAGAAAATATATGCACTCTTTGTCGGAATTGCTTACATGTCATCTTATTTGATCATGGGATGGGTTGTAGGGATGCAATTCACAGGATGGGGTGCTGCCTTATTACCTTGGTTACTAGCTGCTGGTTTTGACATGGTTGATTACAAATCAATCAACATATTAAAACTAGCGATTCCGATGTCGATTCTGTTGCAGACTCATATGCTGAGCAGCTTGACTGGTGCATTGGCACTGGTTCCAATGTTTACCTATGGTGTAATTCATAGTGGTGAAAAACTAAAAATGTGGCGTAACGCCATCTTGTCAGTTTTACTAACATTGTGTTTGACAGCAAACGTTTGGTACGGAATGATGCAAATTTCATTCACCAACCACGCGTTAGGGGTGGCCCCACAACTTGATATGTATGAAGACTCGGTTGCTTTGTTTGGTAAGAACGTCTTCGTATTACCACCAATTTATTCAATTGGCTTTATCATTGTGGCGATTTACTTTGCGATTAACTTTAAAAAGATTAGCTCATCTAGAAAGATTATCTTTATTACTGGATTATTCTTCATGTGGATTTCCTCTGTGTTATTCCCATGGGGACCACTAGACAAGAAGTTTCCAAGTATTTCATACCTAATTCAAATGCCACGTCGTTTTGTCGTAATTCCATTCATCTTGCTATTAATCTGTGCAGGAATCATGATTAACGACACTTCAAAGAAAGAATGGATTAACTCATTTAAGAACTACGCGTTGTTGATTTTAACCTTCTTCATTATCTACGATGCGGGTGGACCAGTGAGAAAGGGTGTGCACTACTTCTTCTCACCTAAGGTAGTTCAAAACGATTACAACCTTCATTACCAAACGACCGACACTAATGACATCAGAGATAGTTTGTCATCTAAAGACACTGGTGCCGTTCTTAAGATGTTAACGAAGGCAACGCCGGATTACTTGCCGGTGCAATACAAAATGACCGCCTATAACTACTTTGATTATCATCCATATGGTAATTATGGTGATCAAATCATCAATTATAAGGGTGAGGTCGAAAAGACAATTAAACGAAATGGGCACTTATTGTTAACATGGGATAATGACTCAGACGACAACAAGTCGATGCAGTTACCAATCTTTAAGTATGACGACACTAAGCTGATTTTAAACGGTAAGCACATTAGCAATGTTAAGCAAACCCAAATCGGTAGTGTGATTGTTAATTCAAAGCCTGGCCATAACAAACTCGAAATTTACTATCACGCAACACCAATCCTACTAGCTTTACTATGGGTTACTGTATTTAGTTGGATGGGATTGATTGCGGGAATTGTGATTTATCTAATTCTAAGATGGAAAAAACATATAAAAAGAAGCGCTTCGTAATGAAACGCTTCTTTTTTATTTTTCGAAATGTTTTTGAATTTGGGTATTAATGTTTTCGTTATGCTTTAGAGATGGGAAAACATACTTATCAGCGGTTTGAATCAAGACGCCGTTAAATGCGATTGAGAACAAAGTCCCGATGCTTACAGAGTAAATACGGTGTAAGAAAATCGCACAGATTAAAATGATTGTGATAGGTGGTGCGAAGTCCAATAGTTGTGACTTGATGGCACTACCGTTTAGGTAATCGAAACGAAGAATATTGGTGGTATCATCGTTTGGATGCATGAAAATGTTGGCACGTTGGTATAGTGAGATGGCTGTGCAGAAGCAACAAACCCCAATCAATGCCATTGGCACTCTGATGTATAGTGATAGGTGATTCCAACCTAATGATTCAAAGTAGTTGGTAAAGATTTGAATGAATGAGCTGAAGAAGATAATGAAGATGACTTCTTCAACAAAACGTAAGACATCAATGTGTTTAATCAAGATTTGATTGGTCAAAGCATTGATGATTCCAAATGTAAAAATCATAATTCCAACGTCGACACCGAACAATTGATGAATGTTTACACATGCGGCGGTCCAGATACCGGAACCACAGCCGGATACAATTGTAAGAGCGTTTCCGAAGGCGTTTAATAATAGCCCAAAGATTAATGCTATAATTCTTGTTTTTAATGTATTAACAGATCGAATAACGATCATCTCCTAAAGTGAATTAAGTAACTTAATGATATCACATATAGCAGTGTAATTATGGTAAAGTATAAGAAAGGTGATTGATATGAAGGGTAAATATGAAGTAAATCGATATATTGGTGTTGTGGTTGATGAAGACCAATCAGGCCAATATATAATTAAGAAGGACGACAAGGGTGAATTTAAACTTCACGATTGGCGAACCGGGAAGCATACCAAGGGTAAATTCAAGGGCATCGGTCAATTGTTCCTAACTGAAAACAACATGTTAGTGGCAGTTGTCGACTATGAACCTGTGAAGTTCAAGGATCGTCATGAATTTACACCATTGCAAAGATTTACCAGTGAAGTCCTAAGCGATGAACAATTAAATGAAGCTAAAAAAAGACTTGATTAGTATCAAGTCTTTTTTGTGGCGTTGTTATAACCAGTTGAGCTTATTAATAAGTAAGTTGAGCTTTGTTAAGCGTCGAAATTAATAGCAAATGCTTACTTCTTTAGAAGTTTTTCAGCGTTTGCTGCTACTTCATCATTAGACATGTCTAGGTAAGGGTGCATCTTAGCTTCAGTGGCCATGGTGTCCTTGCCATCTTCTTCCATGTAGTGATTCCATAAAGCATCACGAACAGGTGTAGTATCTTCTGACCAATCGAATTCCTTGTTCATTGGTGTGTCCAATACTCTTTCTCTATCGTTTACTTTTTGTTCAGCAGTCATTGCCATAATAAATTTCCTCCTTATTTTTAAAGCTCAACTACATTATAATTCTTATATTTTTATTTGTTAAAAATTATGCTTTGGTAATTTATCAAAAGTAAAGAAGGGCGACTTAACTTGCATTTAAACCCGATTTCGTATATATTCATAAATATACTGAAGTGAGGCAAAAGTTTATGAGAGATAAATTTGCAACAAAGAATAAAATTGTTAATGGAATGTTCGAACTACTTAAGACCACGCCATTTGATGAAATTAATGTGAAAGATATCTGTGCACAAGCTGATGTTTCACGAATGACGTATTATCGAAATTTTCATAATAAAAAAGATATTATTATTTATAGATTTGATAGCTCATTTACTACGTTCATCCAACGTCTAGCATCAAGTCAGTCACATAATCTAACTGATATCGCAACCATCTTCTTCGAACTTGTCAAAGAGGATCAAGACATGATGGAAATGATTATGAAGAATGATTTATCAATGATCTTATTAGAACGACTAAAATACTATATTTCCGACTTGATTGATGAAAATGTTTTGGAAACCAGGGAAGAATCTTCCAAGATGTTAGTTTCATTAATTGCAGGAGGATTAACTGAAATCATTATTACTTGGACTGAGGATGGAATGAAGGAACCAATCCAATCATTGGTAATCTTCGTCTCTAAGTACATGCATTTCAAGATTAACTAACTTCCTATCATAAGTGATAGGGAGTTTTTTATTTTTCAAACAATAAAAAAACACCCGAGAAAATCTCGGGTGTTTTTGATCTCTTTTTAAACTAAAAGTTAACTAAGAGGTTATCCTTATGCAGGAGTAACGTTAGCAGCTTGTGGTCCACGGTCGCCGTCTTCAACGTCCAATGTAACCTTTTCGCCTTCTTCTAGAGTCTTGAAACCTTCTTTGTTGATAGCTGAGAAGTGAACGAATACGTCACCGTCTTCAGTAGTGATAAAACCGTAACCTTTATCAGCGTTGAACCATTTAACAGTACCTTGTTTCATAATATGAAACCTCCTTGCACATATCGTGCGTTTTAAAATTCTTAATGTATCAAAAGCCTGAATCAAGGGGTCATTTCATAAAACTATAAAACAAGTAACCTTAACAATCGAAACTATGTAACACATTGGTAATAATATACCCGAAATATGGGGGGATGTCAACTAATATCAGAATAATAATTTTATTTATTTTTAATAATAGATATCGTGTATAAACTGTTGATATAAAGGCATTTTTGAGCATTAACATATCTTCAATTCTTAAAAAATGACAAAAAAATTTTAAAAAAATAATTTTAAAATATACGAACAATTATAATTTTTTAATGACTAATGTGCGCATTTGATCATTAAAACATCTAAAATACTTTCATTTGATCTTTTATCATCATAATCTAATTTAATACTAATATTAAAAAATGTAATACATCTTGATATATGCTGTTTTAACAGTGGTTTTATAAGGTTGAAACAATATAAACATAAAAAATGTTATAAATGCCCTTGATAAATATTATAAAATGATTAGAATGTTTAACAACATAGAAATTGGGGTGTTGCAGTTATGAATGATGAAACATTATTATCGATTCGCGATTTGAATACTAGTTTTAAGATAAACAATAAGTATTATCCTGCAATTAAGGATATAAATTTAGATGTTTGTAGAGACGAGACATTAGCTATTGTTGGAGAATCTGGTTGTGGAAAGTCTACACTTGCTCAAACAGTCATGGGATTATTAAATCAGGATGATTCAAAGTCGTCAGGAAAAGCTGATTTTCTTGGAACTAATCTAATTGGATTAAGTGAATCAAAGATTAATGAAATTAGAGGAGTGAAAATCGGAATGATTTTCCAAGACCCTCTATCAGCCTTAGATCCACTTAAAAGAATTGGAGATCAAGTTGTAGAAACCCTTATTTACCACACCAATGATAATGCTGAAAAAAGAACTAAAAGAGCAATATATTTATTACATAAAGTTGGAATTCAAAATCCAGAAAGGATTATTCATGAATTTCCACATCAACTATCTGGTGGAATGAGACAGAGAGTGGTGATTGCTATGGCTATTGCTTGCGAACCAGATTTAATCATTGCTGATGAGCCCACCACGGCTCTTGATGTGACAATTCAAGCTCAAATATTAGATTTACTTAAAGATATTCAAAAGGAAAATCATTGTGGAATTATCATAATTACTCACGATTTAGGTGTAGTAGCTGAAATTGCTGATAGCGTTGCTGTTATGTATGCTGGACAGATAGTCGAATTAGGAACAGCTATCCAGGTATTTAATAAACCGACTCACCCATATACCAGATCGTTATTTAGAGCTATCCCTCAAGATGATTCTGATTCAGATGAATTATATGTTATTCAAGGAAGTGTACCTTCGTTAGTGAAGATGCCAACTCATGGTGATTTATTTGCTCCAAGAATTCCTTGGGTTAAAGCAGAAAATCATGAAGATAATCCAAAAATGCATAATCTAGGTGGTGGACATTTTGTTCGTTGTACATGCTATAAGCATTTTAAATTTCCTGATGGGTGGGGTGAATGATTATGGAAAAACAAAAACCAACTATATTAGAGGTTAAAAATTTAAAGGTTCATTTTCCTATAAGAGGTGGATTCTTTAATAGAATCATAGATAACGTTAAAGCTGTTGATGGTGTTTCGTTACAAATTCAACGAGGTGATACATACGGATTAATCGGAGAATCTGGTTCAGGTAAATCAACAACCGGTAAAGTGATGGTAGGTTTACAAGAAGCCACCTCTGGACATTTGTATTACCAATATACAGACGTTACTAAACGTAAAGATAGAAAAAAGATTAACTATAATCGAGAAATTCAGATGATTTTTCAAGATCCTGAATTGAGTTTAAATCCTGAAAAGAGAATATACGATATTATTGCTGAGCCGCTTAAGAACTTTGAACACCTAAGCAAAAAGGATGAAAAATTAAAGGTTATCAAACTTTTAAACATTGTTGGTCTTGGCACTGAAGCAATGTATAAATATCCACATCAATTTTCTGGTGGACAACGTCAAAGAATTGGTGTTGCAAGGGCGGTAGCTACAAATCCTAAGTTGATTATTGCTGATGAACCTGTATCAGCTCTTGATTTATCAGTTCAAGCTCAAGTGTTGAATTTTATGAAGAAAATTCAAAAGGAATTTAATATTTCATATTTGTTTATTTCTCATGACTTAGGGGTTGTACGTCATATGTGCAACAAGATTGCAATTATGAATCGTGGACAAATCGTAGAAGTTGGTACGAGGGATGATATTTATAATCACCCATACCACATTTACACAAAACGATTACTTGCTTCTATTCCCAAGGCAGATGTTAATAATCGTGAGAAGAACCGCAAACATAGATTAGAAGTTGAAAAATATTATCACGAAAAACAAAAAGAATTTTATGATGAAAACGGAAAGCCACTTCCTTTGATTAAAATTTCTGACACTCATTTTGCTGCTGTGCCTGAAAAAATAGCAATGGGGGAACAATAATATGTGGAAGACAATTTTACGAAGAATTTTAATAATGATTCCAGAGTTAATTATTTTGAGTGTGATTGTTTTTATTATCTCAAAACAATTACCGGGGGATCCTTTTACTGGATCGATTAGCCCTAAGACTTCACCCGAACAATTACATCACTTGATGAAATTAAATGGATTATACGACCCGTGGTATCAACAATATTGGAATTGGGTTGTTCATCTATTCCATGGTGATTTAGGTACTAGTTATGAATACCAAGAACCGGTAAGTGCATTGATTGCATCTAGAGCGGTTAACACATTCTGGCTTGCGCTTCTAACTATGATAATGACATACGCAATCGGGTTACCACTTGGTTTATATGCTGGACGTCATGAAGGTAAGCTACAAGATACTTTGGTAAGAATCTACTCATACATGACAATGTCAGTACCATTTTTTGTTGTATTGGTATTAGGATGTTGGATTTTTGGCTATGGCTTAAATATCTTCCCAACTACCGGATCAGTATCACCAACGGCTAATGGATTCTTCCCGGTACTATTTTCTAGACTTTATCACATGATTTTGCCTGCTACATTAGGTGCTTTATTTGCTACTTCCGGAATAACTCAATACCTGCGTTCGGGCGTGATAGATGCTAAGAATTCTAATTATGTCAAAACGGCCAAGGCCAAGGGAGTTTCAACGAAAAATATCTACAAACATCATATTTTACGTAATGCCTTACTTCCTATTGCTGCATTTGCAGGGTATTCAATTACGGGATTATTGGGCGGATCATTGTTCACTGAACAAATCTTCTCTTACCCAGGAATGGGATTGCTATTTTTAAATGCAGTTAACTTTAGAGATTACACAGTTATGACAGCTTTAGTCTTACTTTATGGCTTCTTAAGCTTACTAGGTACATTGTTGTCTGATATAGCTCTTAGCGTAATTGATCCAAGAATTCGTGTTAAATAGGAGGTGTGCATAATGAATGAAGTAAATTTAGAAGAATTAGAAAAACAGGCCAAAGAAAATTCTGCAACATCATCCTTAAGACTTATGATTAACGAATTTAAGGCTGATAAAATTGCTTTAATTTCGTTAATACTTGTTGTTGGATTTATTTTATTTACCGTAGTGGGTAGCTTCTTTATTAATCAAAATAATTTGATGGCTACAAATATCATGGGATATTTTGCAAAGCCATTCACTCCGGGATATTTGCTTGGAGGAGATGCTGGAGGTCGTTCAATTGCGGGCCAACTTATTATTGGATCTCGTAATTCGATATTAATTGCGATTGGATTAACAATAATCTCTTCATCTTTTGGGGTTTGTTACGGATTGATTTCAGGATATTTTGGTGGAATCACAGATTTGAGTATGCAAAGGGTATATGATTTTATGATGATTATTCCTGCTTTTATGATAATTATTGAAATTGTTAATATTATTCCTTCATACAATGCGATTACGTTAACATTAATTCTGTCTCTATTTTATTGGATGGGAACATCGAGATTAATTAGGGCACAAACTCTATCTGAAGTTAATAAAGATTACGTATTAGCATCCAAAGCCTCTGGAACATCGACTTTAAAGATTATTTTTAGAGAAATCATGCCTAATTTATCGTCTTTAATAGTTGTCGATACTACATTATCTTTCGCTGAAAACATTGGTGTAGAAACAGGATTATCATATTTAGGTTTTGGTTTGCCGAATGGAACTCCATCCTTAGGAACACTTATTGCTAATGCAAACGATGCGGATAATATTACTGTTTACTGGTGGACATGGCTATTTGCCACAATTGAAGTTGTTATTTTATGTTTAGCCATTAGTTACATTGGTGCTGCACTTAGAAGATCTACTAATTCAACACAGCGCCGAAGTGATAAATAATTAAATTTAGATAATAAAGGAGGTGAGTTGTTTAGTAGTATTTTAATTAAATTTTTGGAGGTTTTTTTATGAAAGTGTATAAAAAAATGGTTGTAGCAGGATTGACAATGTTTTCTGCTATTGCCTTAGCAGCATGTTCAAATGATAATTCAGATGTTAAGTCTGGTTTTAAACCATCCGTTAAGATGGCTGATTCCTATAACAATACAAGTAAGAGTTCTTCTACATACAATAACGGAACCCTAAAAGTTGCAGAATATAATTCAGCACCATTTGCGGGAATTACTTCTGAAACGTTGCAAAATAATGCTGAAGATGGTGATGTGTATTCTCCGGGAATGGTGAAATTATTTAATGTTGATAACAACAACAAGATTATTGATGGAGGATTAGCCAATCTAAAACTTGATAAAAAATCGATGACAGCAACAATTACAATTAATTCAAAAGCCAAGTGGTCGAATGGATCAAAGGTGATTGCTCGTGATGTTGAATATCCTTATGAAATTATCGGCGCTCCAGATAGCCCTTCTCAACAATACACTGAAGATATGAATGCTATTAAAGGTATGGCTGAATACCATGCAGGAAAAGCAAAGACAATTTCTGGAATTACCATGCCAAAAGGTGAAAAAGGAAATGTAGTTGTTATCCACTACAGCAAGTTTGCTCCATCACTACAATATATTGGTAATAGCTACATGTGGTCGTCAATTGAACCATATGAACATATTAAGAACGTGCCAATCAGTAAGCTAGCTTCTTCATCTGAAGTTAGAAAAAATCCAATTTTTGCTGGACCATATAAACTTTCCAAGCAAGTTACAGGTGAATCAACCTCATGGGTTCCAAACAAATATTACTACGGAAAGAAAGCTCAAATTAAACACATTACCATCCAAGTGGTTAATCCAAGCAACTTCACGAGTTCATTGAAAGCAAAACAATATGATTTTGCTCAGAGTGGAGGAGTAAATACACAATATCCACAAGTAAAACAACTAAAAGATTACAAAGAAGTTGGAACAATGGGTACAAGTTATGATCTATTAGGATTTAATGTTGGCCACTTTGATTCGAAGAAACAAGAAAATGTCATGGATAGTAATATGAAGATGGGTAATGTCAAATTAAGACAAGCTATGATGTATGCATTAGATATTGGCGCTCTAAGAAAGAAATTTGATAATGGGCTATCTTGGCTACCAAATTCAGTTATTTCACCATATTACAAGAAATACTACAACTCTAAGACTCCTCGTTATACTTTGAATATTAGTAAGGCAAATAAACTATTGGATGAAGCTGGATACAAGAAGAAGGGTAAATGGAGAGTTCAACCAAATGGCAAACCTCTTGTAATTAACTTTGGTGCCCAAACAGGTACCTCAGCTTCTGAAGCACAATCCAGTTACTATCTACAACAATGGCATAAGATTGGTTTGAATGTTCAATATGCGAGTGGTAGACCAATGGAAATGAACAAGTTGTACTCAATTCTTTTGAAGCCAAAACAAGATCAAGTAGATGTTTTTGAAGCTGGATTCTCAACTGGCTCTGAACCTACTCAAACTTCTTTCTATGGAGCAAGTGCAGGTTTTAATATCGGTCACTTTGCCACTGCAAAGAACACTGAATTGCTAAATAACATGAACAATTCAAAGTCATGGAATGATGAATACAGACAAAAGCAGTTCAAAGAATGGCAAACGTATCTACAAGAACAAGCTGTTTATGTTCCTGTATCAATGTCATTATCTTGGACACCTGTTAACACTCGTGTTAAAGGATATAGTGCAAGAAATGATGACAATGAATTTTGGAGTAACCTTCAATTAACATCTTCAAATCCAGAATAATCATTATTTGTTTTTTAAGCATGAGATAAATTAACCTTGTAATCGGGTCCCCCAATACCTAGGTTACAAGGAGATTTATCCTCGCAAAAACACCATTATGTGTAATTCATAATGGTGTTTTTTTATTTATAAATCATTTAAAATAGTGTTATTAAAGAAACGAGGGAACGAATATGAAAACTTTGGTGTTAGTATCACATCCTGAATATGATAATTCAATGACCGAAGCATTCTTAAAACAATGTCAGTCTGATATTGAAAATGTGGATTGGGTCGTTTTAGATAATATCCAAACAGAATTTACTTTCGATAAAGAACAAGAACAACAAAGATTAACACAATATGATCGTATTTTATTTCAATTCCCAATGTATTGGTATAGTGCACCAGCATTGATGAAGAAGTATGAAGACGATGTCTTTACCAAGAACTTCATCGCCTATGAACAAGAAGGGAAATTGAAGGGCAAAGAAATTGGTATCATCACGACATTGGGTGATCCAATCAAGGACTACCAGGTTGGTGGTAGGGAAGGTTTTAGTATCTCTGAATTGTTGAAACCATACCAAGCAATTGCGCAACGTGGCCAAATGAAATTCTTGAAGCCGTTTGTCATTTCACAGTTTGCCTACATGACCGATGCTCAAAAACAAAAACTCTTAATTGATTACCGTAGTTATTTAACCAGTGATAACTTCGACAGCTTTACCAGTTTACAAAAATGGTACATCGACCAACTAACCGATTTAAAGGAATCCTTAGACGAGAACAAGCAAGCTAGAATGGATATCCTAATCGATTATCTTCAATCTAATTACGATCAATTGGACGAATTAAAATGGGAAATTGATTTAATCAAGAAGGAGGATGATGAATAATGGCTAGTCAAAACGAATGGTTGGACCAACAAATCGAAGAACTAAAAAAAGATGAAACTAGTTTTAAATTATTATCCTTCCTAGATGGGATTAAAGATATTAATAAGGAACAACAAAAAAGACTCCAACAAGCCCAAGATGAATTGGACGGTAGAATGTGGAGTCCTGATAAATGGTAATAAAAAAGACCCGCTTATGCGAGTCTTCTTTTTTTATTGTGCCCAGTGATTAATTGGACCAAATTTGTGAGCAACTGAAATTTCGTTCTTAATTGCCTTGTCGACATAGTCGTCAGCAATTCTGATAGCGTCGGCGATGGAAGTACCTTTAGCAATTTCAGATGTGATGGCTGCTGATAGAGAATCACCAGTACCGTTCTTATGTTCTGTATGGTAGTAAGGTCCTTCAATCCAGAAGTCTTCTCCGGATTCTAGTAGGACGTAATCTTTAACGACGTCTGTTTCACCAGCGACGTGTTTACCTTTAATAATAACGTTTTTAGCGCCTAAATCGCGAAGCTTTTTGGCGGCAACCTTGGTGTCTTCGTCTGAGTTAATTTCCATGTCAGCTAACTTTTGTGCTTCATAGAAATTAGGGGTCAAGACTGTGGCTAAAGGAATTAATTCTTCCTTCAAAGTGTCGTAAGCGGCTTGTTCAAGTAACATAGCACCATGCTTAGTCATGATTACAGGATCTACAACTAATGGACCAAAATCGTATTTCTTGTAGTTTTCAACTACAGTACGAATAAGTTCAGCATCGGCTAACATTCCTGTTTTTGATGCTAAAATCTTAAAGTCATCAGCTAAGTCTTTGAATTCTTGGTTGATGAATGAAACTGGCATAGAGACACTGTCATGAATACCAAATGAGTTACCTGCAACACACGCTGTAATTACGGAAGCACCGTAAGTATGATGCATAAAGAAAGTATGTAAATCGGCTTGCATTCCTGCACTTCCATCACTGTCTGAACCTGCAATGGTTAAAACTTGGGGAAAATCATTTGTCATAAAATTGCCACCTCTTATTATTAAATTGAAGTTATTTTAACACAAACTTGTAAATTGTAAACAATATCGATATAATAATGAGTGAATAATTCTAATTTGCGTTAGGTACCGTCTTTATATTATAATGGTACTAATTAATTTATGGTTAACAGGAAGGGGTGTCTCTAGTGAGAATTTGTCATCCAAATGGTGTTCAAGGACGTCGTCCAATCAACAACAACAAGCGTAACAAGAAACAAAAAGAAGTTGCTGACTTACAAAAATTCTTGAAGTCAAAGCCTGCTAAATAATCTTTTGGACTCAGATTTTCTGGGTCTTTTTTTGTACATAAAAGGAGAAAAAGATGGCTAGTAAATTTTATGCAGTAAGAAAAGGAAAAAAGCCCGGTATCTATAGCACTTGGGACGAATGTAAAAACCAAGTCAACGGTTTTCCCGGCGCCGAATATAAGAGCTTTAAGACTCAATCAGAAGCTAAGGCCTACATGGGGTTAAGTCAACCTGCCAAGAAGGCTGCACCTAAGATGGCCAAGAGTGGATCAATCACACTATACAGTGACGGTGGTTCTAGAAACCACGGAAACAAGCTCGGCCAACACGTTAAGGATGACGACAAGGCCGCCTGGGCGTATTTAATTTTGCGCAATGGTAAGAAATATTATGCCTCTGATGGTGAATTCGGTGCTACAAACAATAAAATGGAAGTCTTAGGGCTAGTTAACGCCTTACAGTACATCATAGACCAAGGATGGCAAAACGAGTCTATTGACGCTATATTGGACTCCAAGTACGTCTTAGATTCAATCACTAAGGGATGGCTAAACTCATGGCGTCGACGTGGCTGGAAAAAAAGTGATGGAACAGTCATCAAAAATAAGAATGAATTTATGCAACTATCCGCACTACTAGGCCAATTTAAGCACTTAAACTTTAAATGGACTAAGGGTCATGCAGATAACTCTGGAAATAATTTTGTTGATAAACTTTTGAACGAAAAAATGGATGATATGAAATTAAATCAACCGAACAAGACAATCGTTCACTCGACATTTGAACAACCAAAACCAGCAGAAAAAAGTGTCGAAGAAGTCGTTAAACTATATGCACACGGTAAGCATATTAACGCTTCTGGTTTAAACCAATACGTTGCCGCAAATGGTCCATCTGTTTGGGCCTATTGCATCGACTTTGATGGTGAACTAACATCCAATAGTGGTGGAATGCAGGGTATTAATAATTCCAAGATGCAATTGGTATCAGTTATCAATGGTTTGAAGAAGTTAGTTGAACTGAATCTAAACTCAAAACAAGTTGAGGTGATCACACCTTCCTTGTACATTTCACAAACTATCAACGATGGAAAGCTTGCGTACGCCAAAGCACATGATTGGCAAAGTTTTAACGGTGAGGTCATCACCAATGTCGATGAAATCAAACAATTGGCCGCTATTTTAGATGAATTTAAAACCATCAAATTTGTGAATGCTAGTTTTGATAATGGTGACAATGCAATCACTACAGTTCAACAGTTGTTAGACAATGAAGTTCGAGAGATTGCTCCTGATTTAGCCGAAAAACTGGCAACAAAGCAAAAGGTGGAAGAATCAAAGCCTAATCCAAAACAACTCGAAAAGGCCAAGGAATACATCGATAAGGATAAATCCGTATCGGACATCGAGAAGAGCCTTCGCGATTTAGGCTTTTTTGATAAATAATTTCATATGATACAATAATAATTGAATAAGTTATGAAAGCTGGCAAAATATGAAAACAGAACGTGAAAAAATGACGGCAGGAGAACCTTATCAACAATACGACGAAGAGTTACAACAAAGACGTAGTGTTGTTAGAAAAGAGTTAAGCGCCATTAATTCACTATCAGATAATAAAGAACAAAACCAACGACTAGCCAAGTTACTTGGCGACAGTGGTAAGAATCTATGGATTGAAACCGGCGTTGAATTTGATTATGGATACAATATCCATGTCGGAGACGACTTTTATGCCAACTACCACTTAACATTGTTGGACACATGCCCAATCACAATTGGAGATCATTGTTACTTCGGTCCAGACGTTGGATTGTACACACCGGTACATCCATTGGATCCGGACCAAAGAAAGGCCGATGTTGAAATGGGAAAACCAATTACCATCGGTGATAATTGCTGGCTAGGAGGACATGTGACTGTATTGCCCGGTGTTACATTGGGTGAAAATGTTGTCGTAGGTGCTGGATCAGTTGTCACCAAATCATTTGGGGACAATGTGGTCATTGTTGGTAATCCAGCTCGTGTTATTAAAACGGTCAAATAGGAATTAAAATATGCTTTTCAAACGCCCGTGCGGCCACATTTTACATAAATTGTTATTTGTGTATAATATAATTGAAATGCAAAAATAATTCGAATTTAATTTGTATAACCTTAGAAAAGCTGTGCAGATGGTCATTCGTTATATACGAATCACTTATTTGTGCAGCTTTTTGTGTTTAATCTCAGAGGAGGATTATTATTTTTAAAAGTAAAAATATCGACAAGCTCGTCTTTATTCCTACTGTCGTATTATTTTTAGGGGTTTCAGTATTTTTGATAATTGGTGGTTCTTCACTACAAGGACTCCTTAACAACGTATTGAACTGGGTAACCAGCAATATGGGTTGGGGATACATGTGGATTTACATCATCAATTTCTTGTTTTTTGTATATTTGATGTTATCAAAGTATGGCAATATTCGTTTGGGTGAACCAACGGATAAGCCGGTGTACAAGAACTTCCAATGGGGTTCAATGGTCTTTGCGACCGCCATCGATGCCAGTATTTTAATGCTTAGCATGGTGGACCCATTGAGATACGTTCAACATCCAGAAGGATCTGTTAAACCATATTCAGTGACTGCTTACAATTTAGCTCACATGTATGGTCAATATGATTGGGGTCCAATGGCTTGGTTGATGTTTGCGGCACCCACGATTGCTATTGGTTATATGATGTATAACAAGAAACGCAAAATTCAATCTCTAAGTGATGCGATTACCATCTTAGATGGTGAAAAACTTTGGCAAAGCATTGCCAGAAAAATCGTCAACCTACTAGTAGTATTTGGAATCATGGGAGGGGTAGGAGCCTCCGTAGGTTTGGAAATCCCAATCATTTCCAAAGTTCTAAGTTCTTTAACCGGAATTCCTGACAATCTAAATATGAAGCTAGGATTATTCTTGGTATTATTTATTATCTTTGCACTAACTGTCTTTAAGGGACTAAATGGTGGAATTGATAAGTTAAGTAATGCCCACATCTGGACCGCTATTATTTTCCTAGCAATTGTCTTGCTAGTTGGTCCAACCGTATACATTCTAAATTCAGAAACAAACAGTGTCGGATTATTGATTCAAAAATTCATTCCAATGAGTATGAATACCGTGCCAAACGGTCGTCCTGGTATTGCCCAACAAGAAACCATTTTCTATTGGGGTTGGTGGTTATCATACATGCCATTTATGGGACTATTCATTGCTAAGATTTCCAAGGGACGCACAATCAGACAGATCGTCATGGGGATGCTTACCTATGGTGCTTTGGGATGCATGAGTTTTTATGCCGTCTTTGGTGGTTACTCACTATGGCTACAAAAGACCGGAACATTGAATTTAACTCATATCTTAAATACGCAAGGCCAAGCCGCTGTGATTTCAGCTGTTCTTGGAACCTTACCTATGAAGTATGTCATGTTTGCATTTTACTTTATTTCCTGTTTTATCTTCTTGTCAACCACGATTTCATCGTCAGCATTCGTGCTTTCTTCATTTACCAGTTTGCCACTTGGTCCTGGTAAAGAACCTAGTCGTGTTAACAGAATGACCTGGGTAGTTGTATTTATCCTATTCTCATTCAGTTTAGTTGTCGTTGGGGGATTTGAGACAGTTCAAACGTTCTGTACCTTAGCCGGGTTCCCGTTGATGTTCGTCTGCATCTTGATCATTATGTCAGTCTTTAAGATGATTAAAAATGATCCTACCGTAATTAGAAATCCCAGATGGACACCACGTCGTGGGAAGAAACCAGTTACTGTTGAACGAAAGAGTGCCATTAAGGGTAAACTAATCCTATGGCCAAAAAACACAATTAATAGACATTAAAGTCGCTAAAAGCCACTAATGGATATAAAAAATCCATGTAGTGGCTTTTTTTGTGATAATATTTATATGTTATAAAAAATGAGGAGTTGAAGAGAAAATGGCTAAAAAAGTAATTATTCCTAAAGAATTTGCTCATTATTTAGGCGAACCACTTAGGGATTATGGCTTTGAAGTAGTGGAATTAGAAGATCAATACGCAGACTCTCTACTTCAACACAAAGATGCTGATGGAATGGTGCTTAATGCGACTCCATTAAGCAATGACACTATCGACCAAATGCCTAACCTAAAGGTTATCGCACGTTTTGGTGTGGGATACGATAATGTCGATTTAAACCACTGTAAGGAACGTGGAATTTACGTTACCAACACACCTGGTGGAAATGAAGTGGCGGTTGCTGAATGTGCCGTTACCGATATTTTAATTTTATCTAAGAATCTATACACAGTTTCTCAAAAAATGCATGAAGGTGATGACTCATACGCATTCCATCACCCATCACACGATATTAAGGGTAAGACAATTGGGATTGTTGGTTATGGAAACATTGGTCAACAAGCTGCCAAGATGCTTTCAGGTTTCGGAGTTAAGACATTAATCTGGAACAGAAGCCCTAAAACTTCTGAATACGGTGAATTTGTTGAATGGGATGAACTATTCAAACGTTCTGATTTCGTTTCACTACATCTACCAGCAGTGAAGGGAACTATCGGTTCTGTTAACAAAGACACATTCAAGATGATGAAAAAATCAGCATTTATCGTTAACTTTGCCAGAGGTGCAGTGATTAACGAACAAGACATGATCGAAGCCTTAAAGTCCGGTGAAATCGCCGGAGCAGGTCTAGATGTGTTCGAGAAAGAACCACTTCCAATGGACAGTGAACTAAGAAAACTACCAAACGTCTTCATGACTCCACATAACTCAGGATTCTCAGTGGAATCATTTACTAAGATTTCTAACATGGCAAGTAGTGAAGTAAACCACGTGCTAAAGGGTGAAAAGCCTGAATACTGCGTTAACGGTTTGAACTAATTCAACCAAAATAAAAACCCCGTAAGAATTATCTTACGAGGTTTTTTTTATTTATTATAGTTTGTACTTTTCGTCGATGTCGTCGCCTTGAGAGGTTAGAATCTTTGGACCATCTTTGGTAATTGCAATGGTGTGTTCGTATTGAGCTGAGTTAGTACCATCTGATGATACGTAGTAAGTCCAGTCGTCTTTAGCATCGTATCTGTCAGTGATTTCCCAAGTTCCTAGGTTAACCATTGGTTCAATGGTAATGGTCATACCTTCCTTTAGACGTAGACCCTTACCAGGTTCACCATATGCAGGAACGTTTGGTTGTTCATGCATAGTAGGTTGTATTCCGTGACCGATTAGTTCACGAACGTCACCCATGTGGTTTTGATTTTCGATGAAGTCTTGGCAAGCAAAACCAATATCACCTAAACGATTACCAACAACGGCTTGGTCAATGCCGCGGTATAGAGCTTCCTTACATACATCCATTAACTTTTGGTCTTCTTCTGAAATGTTTCCCACTGCATAAGTCCAGCAAGAATCACTTTCAAAACCATCCTTGTTAACGGTCATATCAACTTTAACAATGTCACCATCTTTAAGCTTTAGGCCCTTACGTGGAATTCCGTGAGCTACTTCGTCGTTAACAGAAACACAAGTAGCAAACTTGTAGCCTTCAAAACCTTTTTCTGATGCCTTTGCACCATGTTCAGTGATGTATTTGTCAGCAAATTCTTCGATTTCCCAAGTGTCTAGACCTGGTTTGATCATGTCACGTAAGCCAAGGTGAACGCCAGCTAATACTTCACCGGATTTGGCCATCATTTCGATTTCGCGTGGTGATTTAAGTGTAATCAAAATAAATTCTCCTTTATTCGTTCATATTTAGTCTATACCTATAATCTACTACAAATTACTAGATTTGGCTAATTAATGCACATAATTATAGATGTAAATTTTGTGATTTTCTAGTATGATAGAGAGTAGAAGAAAAGAGAGGAGAATCATCTTGAGTAAAACAGCTAAGACCAATATTATTTTGATTATTGTGACATTGATTGTCGCATTTTTCGCAGTTTTCTTTGCGATTAGAAGTGACAACCTATTAATGTCTCGATCATCTAGAGGTGGTCAAAACACACCAACATTGTATGTCCACGGATTGGGTGGATCTAGAAGATCTACCAATCACTTGGCAACAATTGCATCACGTGATGGAGGTAACCGTTCATTAGTCATCCTAGTGGATAAGGACGGAAAAATTGATTACAAAGGAAAACTTCAATTAAATACCAGAAAGCCAATTATTCAAGTTATTTTCCAAAAGAAGTTCACACCAGTTGATAAACAAGTTAGCTGGTTACACGAAATTCTATTGAAACTAAGAGATCACTATGGATTTAAGTACTACAATGCTGTTGGTCACTCTACCGGGGCCGTTACTATCTTAGATACAGCTGCTAAGTACGATAAAGATGAAGACATGCCAAAGCTACAAAAGTTTGTTTCAATCGCCGGACCATATGACGGGGTCATTAAGTTAAGTAGCATGGGAACAGATAATTATGTTGATTCACAAGGTAAACCAATGATTTACTCAGAATCAAACAAGTGGTTCCCATCATATCAAACACTATTAAATGATTGTAAGAACTTCCCTAAGGATGTATCAGTACTAAACATCTACGGAAACGACAATTCAAAACAAGATTCAGACGGTGTTGTATCAGTGGCTTCAGCGAAGTCCTTGAAGTACTTGATTGGTAAACGTGCTAAGAACTACGAAGAAATCCCAGTTAATGGGGTCAATGGTCAACACAGTCGTTTGCACCACAACATCTTCGTTGATCACATTATCGCAAGATTTCTGTTCGACGAAAATTAAGCAAAGCAAAATAGTTTACTTATTTAACCTAAATCTATAAAATAGAAAAAGTATTAAATTATAATGATTCTAAATTAGGAGATGAAGGTTTTGAAGAATTACGATTTAAATGGTAAACCATACAATCGTTTTTTGTTCGTCATTGTATTACTTTTGGGTAGTTTTACAATGTCAATGAGCCAATCATCAATTTCAACCGCTTATCCTACCTTAATGAGCTCATTTGGAATTGATGCTTCGACTGTTCAATGGCTAACAACCGGATTTATGCTAATCATGTGTGTCATGATGCCGGTTAGTCCATGGTTACTTAACAATGTTAAGTTTAAGCAATTATTTTTATTGATTTTAGCAATTTTTGATATCGGAACTTTGATTGTGGTAGCAGCGCCTAACTTCCCAGTAATGATGTTAGGTCGTGCAATGGAAGCAATCGCTGTTGGTATCTTGTTCCCATCATACCAATCAGTGTTGTTATACATTACACCGGAAGAAAAAAGGGGGACTACCATGGGATTTGCTGGCCTAATCATGGGTTCAGCACTTGCTTGTGGTCCAATTCTTTCAGCAATCGTTCTCCACTTCTCAGCATGGCGTGGATTGTTCATCGTCTTTGCCGTTATCATTTCAGTTCTATTTGTAATTTCACTATTTGCAATTAAGAATGTCATGCCACAAAAGGAAAGTCACCTAGACTTCCCATCAGTTATCCTATCAGTCGGTTTGATTGGTATCCTATACGTGGTTAACATGATTGGTAAGACCAACATTGATTTGACTGCAGCCATTATCATCTTGGTTGTAAGTATCTTAATGGTAGCAATGTTTGCAATTCGTCAATTCAAGATGGATCAACCACTACTACAATTAAGAGTATTGAAGGACTTTAACTACGACCTATCAGTTGGTTTAACCGGTGCTTCATACATTGCCTTAATTGTTGTGACAATCATTTTCCCACTTTACTACCAAGACGTATTGGGAGTAAGCAAGACCGTTTCTGGTTTAGCGCTAGCTCCTGGTGCCATCGTATTGAGTTTGTTAAACCCATTGACTGGTAAGTTAGCAGATAAGATTGGTTTCAAATCAACCATGCTAACAGGGATGTTCATGATTCTAGCCGGATGGTTAGTATTGAGTATCACCGGTGCCACACTGGGTCTAGTTCCAATGATGGTAATTGCAGCAATCATTGAAGGTGGAAACGCCTTTGTGATGATGCCAGCCGTTACAATGGGTGCTAACTCATTACCAAAGGATTTAATCTCAGATGGTACAGCGGTTATTTCAACATTTAGACAAATTCTTGGATCAACCGGTGTCTTGGTTGCTACCTTGATTTTATCTAACGTGATGAACAACAACATTGCTAAGGGAATGAGCCATGCAATTGCCCAAATGGGTGGTTTCCATGTCGTCTTCATTACATTCTTTGTGATTGAACTATTCGGTTTAGCAATGGCATTAATGCTTAAGAACACTAAGAAATAAAACCTAAATAAAAAGGCCTGACGTTTGTCAGGTGAACTGAACCCCTTGAGTTGGAGAAATCTAACCTAAGGGGTTCTTTTATGTTTTCTAAAGAATTAAAATTAGCTGCCATTAAAGATTATTATAATGGTTTAGGATTTACAAAAATTATTAATAAGT
>NZ_JAPDKO010000008.1:0-58855 GCF_030398685.1 Apilactobacillus sp. EABW-1NA | reverse complement strand
ACTTTCTGGATTGTTGTTTAATCAATTTATCTAATTTTGAGAAGAAAGTTCCAATTTTTTGTTGTTCGTCTTCCTTTGGAACCTTTATTGTCATTAATTTAATGTCAGATGAATTTATAGAATCAAAAGTAGATCCAGAACTAAATCGTTTCCATAATCCTTTATTTTTTATGTTAATTAATGAATAATAATCAAATTTATTTCCAGATAATGAGGCAACTCCGCGTCCAATTACTACGTTTTCAAACTGATTAATAGCTAATTCACCAACAGGTGCTCTCACTGACATTATTATTTCATTTTTTTTAGAAATCTTAGTTATTTCACTCGTATAAATTCTTGGATTTATTTTTCCATTTAATATATCGGCATTCCCTTGCACGAGAATATTTTTTTTATTATCTTTAGTATAATTTTCAGAATGAGGAGATTGTCCCATCTTCACGTATAATTTATCCCCCAGTTTATCTTCTTTCCATTCCCCACTAAATTCACTAAACCTTAAATCAGGTAAATTTTTATATGCCATAATAAACAGACTCTTTCCTAAATATGTATTAACTAATAGATATTTTAACATATTAGCAATTATAAAATTTGACAAAATAAAAAAAGCAGATAAAGGAACTGAAACTATTATTTATCTATTCAATATTATAACTTCAGTTCCCTAGTAAGTGCTTTTTATTTTTGCTCTCTATGTTTTGAATATTCATACACTGAAATTAATTGAATTAATCCAATCGGAATTATTATTCCCAAATATCCATACAGATTATAAAGCTGAAGCGCGGTTTCACATATTAAACATAATATGAATATTAATAAGTATATATATTCATCCTTCATAATTAATCTTCCTCTTAATTTTATAAGTTATACAAATGTTATCATATGTTTGTGATAAATATACCATGTTAATTTAAAATTAAACTTTATTAAAGAACACATAATATATTCTATAAAAATATATCTTGAATATAAAAGCGTTTAAAATATTAACTCTATAACAACTGTACAATATACTTATATGATAATGTTTTCACGTTGTTTAAACTGCTTTAATCGTATGTTAATATTATCTAAAACGTATAGGAGTTTTTATTATCAAATTAAAATGTCAAATTTGTGGAAGAAAATACTTTAGTCAAATACATTGTAAAAATTGTAGAGTAATATTAAGACACGCAAGGAAAGACATTAAGAGTTCATATAAAAATGCTGTTAGTATTTTTGATCGTAATATAAAAAGAATGACGTCATTTGGAGATGAGAGACGATTTCCTATATACGCCCTACTATTAGGAATACTGACTGCAATTGTTATTGATTTAATTTTTGTTTTAATTAGCTACATATAAAAAAACTCTTGCCATATAACGCAAGAGTCTTTTTCACTTATTCACTTATATTTTAGCTAGTTTCTTCATAAGATCAATCATTTTATCGTTTTCTAATAATTCTTTTTCTTTTCTTTTCTTTACTTTAATCGCAAAAGAAGATGATGTAATATCCCTTTTTTTAAAAAAAGATAGTTCGCGATGATTTTCTTGCATTAAATTTTTTAATAAAACTCTACTTTTATTTGTCGTAGCGTTTTTCAAAATAATTTCTTTATTGTTCATTATTTATCATCTTCCTTTCCTTTAACACTGTTAATTATGGAATTCATTATATCATCTTGATATTTAAAATCAATTGTCAAATTATTCAAAATATATTCTTTCAATTCATCTTTTGTCATCTCATGATTAGCTATTTTAAGTGAGATATTATACAAATCCTTAACGCCATCTCCATCTAATTTTTTTAAACTATAGCCTTTAAAATTATATCCATTTGTAGTAAGTAAAAAAATTGCGCTCAATAATGCTGTTCTTTTATTGCCATTATGAAATAATTGTTTCTGTGCAATTTTATACCAAAAATAAACTGCTTTATCAATAATTGTTGGGCATACATCTGTTCCATAGAAACTATTATCTACTCCACCAATTATTGCTTCTAAACCATTTGTATCCTTTAACCCATTATTAAAACTTTCATATTTCAAAATACCTTCAGCAATTTCATTTAATTTTATTAAATCGTTGTAAGTCAATTTAATATAACTTGACAACCATACATCAAAATATTGTATAGGAATTTTATCAAAAAATAATGTGATTCTAGCATCTATCAGATTTGAAGGATCATTTAATAATTCAACATTTATGTTCACTTTATGCAACTTATAATCTGAATTTATATCTAAGATAGTATTTTTTAATATTCTCTTGAAGTCAGTTAATACATCATTCTCATTTCCAGAAACAAATAACATTAAATTATTATCATATTTATTCATATCAATTCTCCATACTATCCACTTTATTGTTCATTGTAAACCATTATTACATAAATTCAATAAAAAAAAGCAGAATTAATCTGCTCCTTTTTCAATACCGTCCCCACAACGATTATTGTTCTAATAAATACTTATTAACTTCTTGTTTGTTAAAAAAATATGCATCCACATCTTTGACAAAGTGAACTGGTAAACCATTTTCCATCATTTTTTGAATGGTTTTAGGACTAACTCCTAACCATTTAGATAAGTTAACCTTGCCTTTAATCCAAGGCTTATCTTCTCTTTTTTCAGCTTTGTCGAGGAAATCATTTAATCTATTTAAAGTTTGTGTATCCAAAATAATAACTCCTTTTTGTATTTATTTTAGTACTATATAATTACAATTGGTACATTTATAATATCACAAAGGAATAATAATGCAAGATAATTTGTACTAATGCTTGTTAGTTAGTTCTAAAAACTGTACAATATAATCTATCGAAAGGAGGTTAAAATATGATAGCTAATAAATTTAGTGTATTAATGGCAGAGCGTCAGTTAAGCATTCTAGACGTTCATAAAGGTACTGGAATTTCACGATCTACACTAACCAATCTAGTTAATGGTAGAACACCTTCCGCAGTAACATTAGATAAGCTATGCTTATTTTTTCATGTTACACCTGCTGATTTTTATGTATATTCGCCCTATGAGCTAACATTTACTACATCTGAAACTCATATGGATGGTGAATATAAATTATTCACTAATGTACTTCATTATCAAGATGAAACACTAATTAGCACTGACTTCTTCATTAGAACCATTGATGATGCACATAATGTTGTTGAATTTAGTAATTCTGAAACTTTACTTGATCTATTTAATAAAATAGATATCATTTTCCATAATGAAATTAAGCAACGTATATCTTATGAAATTGAACGTATTATTATGGTGAACCACAACATTAAAGAAAATAATTCTGGTGATATTGAAGTCGTTTATAGAATGCCATGGTATGAAAGTTATTCAAAGCATTATTCATATTAAACATTTTCCCTAATACATACCGTCCCCACGTGTGTAAAGGAGAAAAAAAATGTTTATTAAGAAGTACAAGTTAAAAAATGGAGAGTTGAGATATAAGTTTGGGATCTATACTGGAATTGATAAACAGACTGGAAGAAAAACAAACACAACTCGAAGTGGTTTCAAAACAAAAAAAGAAGCTGTATTAGCAGCTTCAAAACTAGAAATAGAATTATCTGAAGGAAAGATTGAAAAACCTAAGGATATTAAATATGGTGACGTATACCAAGAATGGTTACCAGCTTACGAAAATACTGTCCGTGAGTCTACTCTACTTTCTACAACTAATATATTTAAGAATCACATTCTAAATCACTTCAGTGATAAGAAAATTAATACAATTACTGTCAGTGAAATTCAGACTATCGTAAACAAGTGGTTTGACATTGCTCCAGTTAATTTTAAAAAGTGGTTCTATTATACAGGAAAAATATTTGAGTATGCTATTAAAATGGGATACTTAGATAAAAACCCTTGTCGTTTGGTTACCTTACCAAAGAATAAAAAGGAATTTGCGGAAAAGAAATTGTTATTCTGGGATAAGAAGCAACTAGATAATTTTTTCAAATGTTTATATGATATGGACGATGATAAAAAGTTTGTATTTTTCAGATTATTAGCTTTTTCCGGAATGAGGCGTGGTGAATGTCTAGCATTAACTTGGGAAGATATTAACTTTAAAGAAAACACAATTGATATTAATAAAACAATCTCTCAAGGGATAAATCGTTATCAAGTAATTAATCCGCCTAAAACAAAAAAATCAATGCGAAAAATTATCATGGATCAAAAAACGATGGATTATCTATATAAATGGAAAATGGAGCAAAGAAAACAAATGTTAAATTATGGTTTCAATACATTAAATAAGAAACAAATGTTATTCACAACTCGTAATAACACAATGTTACCTTTATCCGCTCCATCTAAATGGTTAAAACTAGTTATTTCTAAATATGATTTACCTTCAATCAAGATACATGGTTTTAGACATTCTCATGCTTCAGCTCTTTTCGCATCAGGTGCAACTATTAAAGAAGTACAGGAACGGTTAGGTCATGAGGACGCTCAAACAACATTAAATGTTTATACTCACGTTACTTCTAACCAAAATAAAGATGTTGTTGTTAAATTGGAAAGTTATCTAGGGTTTTAAGTAACTGTCCTTTTAACTGTCCCTTAACTGTCCCTTAGTACTATTTAATGCCTGCTAATGAATACAAAAAAACGCCATCACCCGCATAGTGACAGCGTTATGCCCAGTTATACTCACTCATAAATACCGGCATATTGAGTATACTGGATTCGAACCAGTAAATTAAGGATTCAGAGTCCTCTGCCTTACCAATTTGGCGAATACTCAATAATTAATTACATATATTATATTAATACTTGAAACACCCTTATGTCAACGCCTATCAGCATTGACAGTCTTAAAGATGAATAGTAGTATAAATATATAGTGATTGATTAGTGATATTGCCCGCTGGTCAAACTGGTTTAAGACGTCGCCCTCTCAAGGCGGAGTTACGGGTTCAATCCCCGTGCGGGTGATAATAAAGGAAAAGACAGCCATTTGGCTGTCTTTTTTGTTTGCTAATAACTGATGGCCTTGTAGCCACTTCGTTTCCATATCTTAGTTAATTCCTTAACTGTAATCGTCTTGTTCAAACCATCTTCTGGATCAAAGTAGAAGAAGACGCGGTGGTTAAAACCAAATAGAACAATACATTGATTGTCTCGTCTGCCCCATAACATCACCGGACGGTTACGATTAATCTGGCTTCTCACACGACGGTATGACTTCTTAGTCAAGTCCTTATATGATCCAACACTGTTAACTAGGATGCTTTTAAATGTTGCATCGGACAAGTTATCAGTAATCTTGCCTAACTTATCGTACACATCAAAATCTGGTCTAGAGAAATGAACCAATACAGATAACGCCTTTTCTTCGTTAGAAGCCTCGGTATTATCCTTACTGGCCTGTAGATTTAAGATTCTGTAGTTCTTTCGAATGAATTTGTTAGGGATCCATCCAACATCACTTTCGTTTTCAAAGTGAAACCATAGATGTTTTTGGTAAAAACCGATTTGATTAATTTCAAATTTTGCTTTTTCGTCTGAATGATTGAATGCTTTGCGTTGATGCTTCCCCGCTTGCATTTCATTGACGTACCATTTTTCCATCTTACGGTGCTTTAAACGCACGTAAAAGTGTGGCACATTTTCGTTTGCAATTGAATTGCTTTTCATTAATTCACCCTCATTTATTTAGGTATACCACCTATTATAACAATAAACAGGCACTCAACGCATCCTAAATATAATTTGTATGATAATGTCTTTTCACTATTGCGATAAATATGGTACTATTGAATATGTACCATTTGGGGGCGTTATGGATTCGACGGGTATAGTTCGAATTCGGATTGCGTTCGCAGCGGCGTCTGCTCAACCGTCCAGTTTTTAAATTATAACTGCAAACAATAATTCAAACAACGTCGCTTTAGCTGCCTAATAAGCAGTCTACGACAATCCAACTAGCTTTGCCTAGGGGCTAACTTGGGTTTTATAATTGATAGGCTTACGTTACTTGCTCACACCTGAAGTTAAGTAAAAGAGATTAATCAGGTTAGCTGATCATGTTAACCCTGGAATACGGTGCTTTGGTCAGTGAAACTTCAAATAGTATCCCTATGAGCGTAGATATTCAAATGGCGATATGCTCGGACGCGGGTTCGACTCCCGCCGCCTCCATACAAAAAAAGCTGTTGTAATCAATGAGTAAAATCATTGTTACAGCAGCTTTTTTGTTTTTTGAATTCAAATATTCACAGTATGTAAAAAGACCATCCAAAACCTAATTGGATGATTCCTTTTTAAATATATAGGTACTTATTTATAATCAATGTAATAATAAAGATAAGAAATAAAGAAGTTTAAAAAGTATAAGTTATATATATATCATATAACTATAATTGTAGTTTCATGCATCAGGCTTTTTTTCTAAATAGCTTCAGAATAATCCATTAATTATTCCTATTAAATCGTTTGTACAAATACTGTAATAATTATAAATAAACCATCCAATAACTGCACCGAAGCCAAATCTGTCCCAAGAAAAGCAACTGATAAGACAATAGCAGTCAATGGTTCAAAAGCACTTAACATACCCGTTACTGATGGTGAGATATACTTTGTACTCATCAAATATAGCAATTATTCCAACATCGTAGCAAAGACAATAATGAAGACAATACTAATTATTGTGATCATTGATACTTTAGGAGCAGATGTACTTAAGACAAAACCAGATAGCGGTAAACTACCTAGTAGCATTCCACACCCTACTATGAATTTATCATCAAAGATTGATAACAATTTAGAAGGAATTAAAGTATAAGATGCCTGACTGACACCGGCTCCAATTCCCCATGCAATCGCAGCAATTGATAAAGCTAGTGAATCAATGTGGCCATTAGTTACTAGCAAAAAAGTTCCTGTCAAAACCAAAATTACCGAAACTATTTCAGACAAATTAGGTAGATTATGATTAAAAACGGTAACGTATCCCATAATAAAAATAGGCCCTAAAAATTGTAGGACAGTTGTGGTTGGCGCGTTACCATATCTAATTGCCATAAAATATGTAAGTTGAGAAGGAAGCATTCCTAAAAGTGCAAAGGGGATTAATGTAAGTATTTCTCTCTTATTATGCCAAATTTTAAAAATTGATTCTCCCGTAGTTATCCGACTCCAGCATAAAAGAAGAAGTTCCGCAACAAATAATCTGGTACCTACCAACCAGATTGGTGTTACCAAGTAATTTTTAAAAAGATATTCCGCAACAGTTCCGGACATCCCCTAAAATATTGAGCCGATTATTGCTAATATAATTCCTTTAATTCTAATAGCATCTTCCAAATCCATAATAAATTAAGTATATCATTATTCATAAATAAAATAGGGTAAATAAAAAGCCTGCCCAATAAGCGGACAGGCCAACCTAATTTGTGCGTGATTACATAGAGAGGTGCACAATTAGATTTATAGAGAGTTGTAAATAATAAACATTAAGATAAATCATCTGGAATGACTACCTACTTCTGTATTATATGAAAATATTAAGAAAAAGTAAAGAATATTAATTTTTTATTAAGAAAATTACAAAAAGACAACTTATCAATCAAATGACTAAGTCGTCTTTTTTATTTAAATAAACATCTTTTGTAAGTAAGCTTTCTTCTGTTGCTTTAATTGATCTAGCTTATTGGATTGTTCTTCAATCAATTTATCTAGTTTTGCAAAGAAGGAACCTATTTTCTGTTGTTCATTTTTGTATGGCACCCTTACGATTATTTTTAAAAAATCATCTTCTTTTATTCTTTGTTGACCGTAGGTAACACCTTGCTGATACTTTAACATTTTATATATAAAAGATTTGTTTTTAGATAAAACACCAAAAAAATCTGAATTATTATTATTAATAACGTTAAAAACACTATAAACTGGGGAAATCGTCGCATCTCCAAACTTATTAAGGCCAATCGAACCTGTTTTAAAATTATTTGAACTATATATAAAATCATTAAACTTAGTAATTTTATATTTTTTATTATCATCCTTAACTAGCGCTGAACGATCATATCTGTCACCCTTCAGAACTATTCCCTTTTGACTTGCGAACGCCATTAATGGGAATTCTTTACTAGGTTCTTTTTTCAGATTGCGTTCTAATAAAATAGATTTTAGCCTTTCTTCCTTCCATTCCCCGCTAAATCCACTAAATCTCAATCTAGGTACTGATTCTCCATCTTGTGGGAAGATTTTTTGTAGATATCCTTGTTTTAGTTTCTTTAGTTGTTCTAACTTTTTAGTTTGAAGTTCAATAAGTTTATCTATTTTTGCAAAAAATGAACCAATTTTTTGCTGTTCTTCTAAATTTGAAATATAAAAAGAAGAATTAGAAACAAAATTCCAGTCGGAACGAGGCATTTTCGTCCCAGTTGTATAATTTGAAATTCTAGTATACCTATGAGTTTGAATAAGGTAGTAAATAAACATGGAATTAGAAATTTTTCTCTTAGCTCTAAAAATCCAGAAATCACCAACAGCAACCCCATCAAACATAGAATAGTACCAGTTTTTTAAATAAGGTCTCAACTTACCAAATAGGATATCATTTTTCCTAAAAGCAATTCCTTTAGTATCATTGATAGATAGTTTACCTATTATTTTTCCTTCATCAATATTACTAAATTCAATCTTTTTATATTGATCACTATCGGAAGTCTTTTTAACTCTTTCTACTAATGATTTGAATTTTTCATCTTTCCATTCACCATCGAACCCCTTAAATCTCAATCTAGGCACATTAGTCTTTGTCATTCTTATCCACATCCGTTTCAACTAAATTGGCTGCCATTTCATCGAATTCTTTTTGAGTCTTTGCGATTTCTGCATCAAGATCTGCGATGTTTTGTTTTACTTCGTTAATATCGATATCTGGTTCTGGTTCGAATGTATCGACGTATCGAGGAATATTTAGATTAAAGTCGTTTTCCTTAATTTCATCGTAACTTGCAACGTGGGCATACTTGTCGACGTCTTTTCTGTTCTTGTAGGTATCGATAATCTTTGAGATGTTTTCTTTTGTGATGTTGTTTTGGTTCTTACCCTTTTCGAATTCTCTAGAAGCATCGATGAATAAGACATCTGAGTTATCCTTATTCTTCTTTAATACCAATACTAAAGTAGGAATACTGGTTGAATGGAAGATGTTAGCTGGTAGACCAATAACAGCATCAATACGGTTATCTTCAATTAGCTTTTCACGAATCTTACCTTCCTTAGCGCCTCTAAATAGTACACCATGAGGAAGAACAATTCCCATAGTACCCTCTTCTTTCAAGTGGTATAACCCATGTAGTAAGAATGCAAAGTCAGCCTTAGACTTTGGAGGAAGTGCTCCGTAATCTCTGAATCTTGGATCAGCTAGACGTGAATCATCGTTATCCCACTTAGCTGAGTATGGTGGGTTCATTACAACGGCATCGAATTGGTATGGTTCTTCAACAGGCCAATCCTTATCCAAAGTGTCCCCATTACGTAATTCCATGTCTTCGTATGACACACCATGAAGCATTAAGTTCATACGAGCTAAGTTATAAGTAGTAGTGTTTAGTTCTTGTCCGTGGTACTTGATTAGTTCTGGTCTATCCACATGTTGCGCTACGTTCAATAGTAATGAACCTGAACCCACGGCTGAATCATAGATGGTTCTGATTTGGTCATCCCCACTCTTACGCTTGTATGTCACAATTTGTGAAATAATGTCAGATACTTGGCGTGGTGTATAAAATTCTCCGGCCTTCTTACCAGCATCACTGGCGAATTGGGCGATTAAGTATTCATATGCATCCCCCAGTACATCCCCATTGTGACCGAATAAATCGATGCTGTTCAATGCCAACATGGTTTCACTAATGGCGTGGTTTCGTTGACGAATAGTTCCACCAAGCTTGTTACTGTGTAAATCGACATCTTGGAATAAACCATCGAAGTCGTTGTGTGAACTTTGGTTGTTAGTTGATAGTTCTAGTTCATGTAAAGCAGTTTCTAGTTGTTCAATTTCAAAGCTACCGTCATTAATGTTATCGATTAATGAACTGTATAGGTTTTCTGGTTCAATGTGGTAGCCATTCTTGTTCAATAGTGATGACATAGTGGCTTCTCTAGTCTTGATGTCACCAATCATGTTATTTGGATCCAAGAATTGGGTGTATTGTTTCTTTAATTCTGCATGGTTATTTTCATCCATGCGATTACTTTCAGCAAAAGCTTTTAGTGCTTTTACTGATAGGAAACGATAGAAAATCAATCCTAATAAATAGTTCTTGTAATCTGAGGCATCCATGTTACCTCGTAGTGCATCAGCAGCACTCCATAGTGCGTTTTCTAAGCTTTGTGTCTTTCCTTCTGGCATGTTCATTCTCCTTATAGGTATGCATCAATATCTTTATCAATAAATGAATTGATACTTTGATTTGCTTTAGCGTTGTAAACAATTGGAATCCTTAGGCTGTCGTCGCCTTGATGTTCAGCCGCATGGTCCAAGTCACCGTGATCGATTAAGTTTTGTAAATGTGATCCTTCTTCGACTTTACGGTGACGTTCTGTTGCGACACGTTTTAATTCTTCAGTATCTAATCCCCATTTGTCTGCGAAGTCATTTACTAATCCGTTTAACTTGTTACTCTTATATTGGTGAACAAAGTCATCAAACTTGTCTGGTTCAACCACGTGTTCATCCAAGTAAGACAAGATTTCACGTAACAATGCGGCTTGTTTTTCGTGACCAGACTTTTCGTATTTAGTAATCTGTTCTTGAATTTCAGCTTCTTTTTGTAAGTAATCAGTCATGTTTTCTTGATATTCTTCTTCAGTATCATAACTGTTACGCATATCAACCAATTCTTTTAGTAGTCCCGTAATGTAATCATAGTCGACTAGAACAGTTGATCCGATTGAAAGTGAAAAGTCTAGACTACTTAATGCGTAATCATCATCGTCGTCCTTATTTTCTTGAACTTCTGACTTGATGCGTTGGAATTTACCCATATAGTGTTGGACTTCATCTTCACTAATTCCGAATTCTTCTTCAGCATTATCCCAGGTGAAATCGTTATACATTGATAGTGAGTTCAATTGAGTATTAACACGTCTAAATGTCTTCACAAAATCAATTTTGGCTTCGTCACCCTTTAAATCGTCAGCTGCATCGGCATCTGGTGCAATTCGTTTTAAATGAGCAACCTCACTCTTAAATTTAGCCACCGCATCCATATACTTAGGACGCATTAATTCATCATAAGAACCTTCGCCACCATATAAGCGGTAAGCTTCTTTTTCGTTTTCTTCAGAAAGAGCTGGTTTTCTGAAAGTAACAATTTGACCTTCAAGTTTTAAATCGTTATTTTCCAAACGGTTAGTTCTAGAATAAGCCTGGATCAAGTTGGCATATTCCAATTGATTCTTATCAACAAAAAGTGTATTCAAACGTGGTGCATCAAAACCAGTCAATAGTCGGTTAACAACAATTACTAGGTTAATTTCTTGATCACGTTTCAAATGCGCATAGTAAGATTCACGACGGGCAGTTCTCTTCGCAACATCTTCATTATAAAGATTGATTTCTTCGTTATTGTTATGGAAGTTGGTATCAAAAATGTCGTTGTAATCGGCAATTGCTTCATCCATCCCTTCCATATTTTCCTTGTGGGCATCATCATTCTCAGCTAGTGAGTATGTAATAGCGACACGTGGCCAATCTTTATCCACTTCATTTGGATGTAATTTCTTTTGTTCCTTTAGCTTCTTATAGTAACGAATTGCCATTGGAATTGAGCTAGTAGCTAAGATTCCGTTGTAATTACCCTTACCCAAACTCATCTTTTTAGGTCCAGTTTTCAAAATATAGTCAACAACTTGATCTAAATGTTCATCGTTTTCGTATATATCATTTGGAAGGTATGATTCCTTTTCAGCATCAGACATTTCGTTCAATTCATTCTTGATGTCGTTTTCTTCTGAAATAGTTAGCTCTTGGCCCTTCTTCTTTAGTTCCTTAGCCGTTTGCTTTTGCATGATTTCTTCAACGATTTCATTAACGTTAGTAATGGTGTTAACGTGTTCGACGTTAAACGGAAGAACTGCATGGTCCTCTAGAGCGTTAACTAAGGTATAACGGTGACATTCTTTGCCAAATAGTTCCTGTGTGGTAACACCACGATCCCCTTGGAATTTCTTTCTATTTTCATGGAAGATTGGGGTTCCTGTATATCCGTACCAATTGGCATTCTTAAATGCATTGCTGATATCCTGACGCATCTTACCGAATTGAGAACGGTGAGCTTCATCTACGAAGAAACAAATTCGTTTGTCTAATAGATTAGATTGAGCAACCCTGGTGTTACGTCCCTCTTCTTGAGCTTGTTGTTCTGAATTAACCAAGTTTGCCATCTTTTGAATTGATGAAATAATAATGTTATTACCACCTTTTAATAAGGCCTTACGAAGCTTAGAGGTATTGTCGGTCTTATTGATGGTCATATCATCATTAGAAGCATATGCTCTGAAGTTACCGACTGTTTGATCATCTAATGCTTTACGATCAACTAAGAAAACAACTCTATCTACTGATGGTAATTGTGCTGCCAATTTAGCAGTCTTATATGATGTTAATGTCTTACCAGAACCGGTAGTATGCCAAACGTATCCATTCTCATGTTCTTGAATACGTTTTAATACCGCTTCAATCGCGTAGATTTGGTATGGACGTAGTAATAGTAACTTCTTACGTTCTTCATCGATAGCTTTGTATTCACTGACTAATTTGTGAGCCATTGGAATATTCAAAGCCGACTTAGCAAAGTCCATCCCATTTTCAACCGGTTGATTATCTTTGTCACGCCACTTGAAGACGAATGACTTGTTGAATTCATCCGGACGAGCATTGGCAAAGTATGCGGAACTATCGGGACTCATGATGACAAACATTTGTAGCAATGAGTAAATGTCAGTGTACTTGTTTTCACCTGCATATTTCTTAATTTGGTTAAATGCTTGGTTAATTTCGACGGTTGATTTCTTCAATTCGATTTGAATTAATGGAAGACCATTAATCAATAATGTGACATCGAAGCGACGATCTGAATCATCGTCATTTGAACGTGGTCTGATGGCTTGGCGGACAATTTCATAACTGGAATTTCCACCGCCTACATCTGCCTTCCAGAAGATGTTTAAAGTAACAGTACCTTGTGATGCATCATCCCTTGGTATTTCAATCTTACCGATTCCATTTTCGGCATCCAAGATTTTAGCGGCATCATAAGGACTCTTAACGTTACTGATGCGAGATTTAACACGGTTAAATTCTTCATCAGTGAGTTCTTTGTGTTTTAGTGCTGCAATATTGTTTCTGTTTAACTTTTCTCTGAAGTTACCCCATAACATTTCGGGTGTTGCTTCATATAAATCTTTTCGTTCGGTCCACTGGTTACTACCAATAGTTAACTGGTGGACTATTTCTTTTTCAAAGTCTAATTCACTTTGTGTTCTGTAACTGGACATAATGTGCCTCCTGCATAATTATAATTTTACTATAAACGGACTAAGTGTATAAGTTCAACTCAGTTTTTTAATCATCATTTAATTAGCTTATTAATGATGATAGAAAATTGATCATCACTGTCTTCTTCAATCAAATTCTTCATCTTTTTATTGTTTGCATCAATTTGATTTTGAATAGCTTTATTTTTATCAAGTAATTCTGTTGTAGATGGTCTCTTTTCAGGAACATAGGTATCTACATATCTTGGAATATTCAAATTAAAGTCGTTTTCTTGGATTTCTTCCAGACTAGCAACGTGAGCAAATCCTTGAACATCTTTTCTATTTAAATAAGTTTCAACAATTTTGCCAACATTATCATCAGTAAGGATGTTTTCGTTTCTAGCCTTTTCGAATTCATCAGAGGCATCAATAAACATAACATCCGAATTACTCTTATCTTGTTTGAAGACAAGAATGGTTGTTGGAATACTAGTTGAATGGAAGATATTTGCAGGTAATCCTATTACTGCGTCAATCTTGTTTTCATTAATTAGTTGCTCGCGAATCTTACCCTCTTTAGCACCTCTAAACAACACACCATGTGGTAGGACAACCGCCATGCTTCCTTCTTCTTTAAGATGGTATAAGCCATGTAATACAAAAGCTAAGTCAGCTTTAGATTTTGGTGGAAGCACTCCGTAAAACTTAAATCTTGGATCCCTAATTCTGGATTCATCGTTATCCCATCTAGCTGAATATGGAGGGTTCATAACAACTCTATCAAATTTAATTGTACCTTCATCTGGCCAATCCTTATCTAAGGTATCGCCATTTCTAAGATCGATATCTTCATATGAGACGCCATGAATCATCAAATTCATACGAGATAGGTTATAGTTGCTTGGATTAAGTTCTTGTCCATAGTATTTAACTAGGTCAGGTCTAGCAGCATTTCTACCAACATTTAGTAATAATGATGCAGAACCTGCGGCTGGATCGTAAATACTTTTAATGTGTTCATTGTTATCGTTAACCTTATCAGTCAGAATCCCCGAAATGATATCTGATACTTGATGAGGTGTGTAGAATTCACCAGTCCTTTTATCTGATTCGCTAGCAAATTCAGCAATCAAGTTTTCAAATGCATCACCTATCACTTCTTCATCGATATCATATAAGTTAATGCTATTTAGTGATAACAAGGTTTCACTAACGACACGATTTCTTTGAGTAAGTGTTGATCCTAGCATATTATTATCCAAATCAATATCTTCGAAAATACTTTCAAATTCACTGTTTGAATTTTGGTTACTTGCTGACAATTCAATTTCATGAAGTGCAGTTTTCAAATGTTGAAGATCGAATTCTCCCTTATTAATGTGTTCGATTATTGAGCTAAATAAGTAGGCGGGTTCAATGAAACAGCCATTATTATTTAACAATGTAGTCATTGTTGCATCTCTTGTACTGATATTAGCGACATTATTATCAGGATCTAAGAATTTGATATATTGTTCTTTAACTTCTTTATGATCCGCTTCATCCATACGATTGCTTTTAGCAAAAGACTTTAGGGCTTTTATAGATAAGTAATTGTAAAATACAAATCCTAATAGGTAATTCTTGTAATCAGAACTTTTCATCACATCACTTAATGAATCCCCTGCTTGCCAAATATCTTCTGCAATGTTCTTTCCATTTAAGATCATTTTTTAGTTTCCCCCTATTTATAGTCCTAGTAGATAGTTTTTAACGATTTCCTTCTTATTATCAGCAAGCTTCTTTTCCAAATATTGGTTAGCTGTTGAATACTTATATAAATCACCAATCTTAATTTGTTCTTTCATATTAGGAATGTTTAGATTTAGATCCTTAAAGAAAGAAGAAGTAAATCGTAAAACATTAACTCCCTTACTATTTAAGTACTTTTCTCGTTTAACAACTTCTGATTCATTGATCATGTAGCATAGATACCATGGATAAATCTTATTGGTATCAACATCTACCTTAATAAAAAAGTCTTTTATGATTTTGCCCTTGTTATGTTCAGAAACAATAGTGGCATCACCTTTTACAACACTGAATAGCATTTGTCCGGTGTATGTAAGAAATGAACTGTCGTCATTATTATGAGTATAATCAGTAGCCATATTGATATCGTTCTTAAAATCAAATGTACTGTATTCTGCATATCCTTCATCATTTTTAATTCTTCCTGAGTTACGTCCATTAGTTAACTCAATTAATTCACCCAACTTGGTCATTTGTATCTCCTCTTTCTGTCGAAATGATTTTCGACAATTTATTTTAGTTAAAATTTTTAATCGCTAATTAATAACGATCGGTTATGTGTTAAATTCTAGAATTAAGTCGAAATCGTTTTCGACAATTTATATACTACATGTCTCATTTTGATATGTCAACACAAAAAAGTCGAAAACGTTTTCGACTTTTATAAATATCTATATTTTCTAATTTTTTATATTGGATATTATAGTGATATTGTATCAAATGCATATTAAGGAGATGCCTTCCATGCCAAACGATGAAGAAATCAAATGAAGTTCTTACAAGGGATATCTTTCTTACCTTGTCTTCTACAACGGCGATGAGGTTGACGAATTAAACGAAGAGTTGTTAAGAGACTTTTCCGCAATCAAAGCTGCTCATATGGACCGAGCATGGATGAACGAAGATTACACTACTATTCGTGAACACCACATATTAGATATGCAAGAATTTCCACAACTATAAAAAAGAAGCCATCATGGCTTCTTTTTTATTGGACAGGTTCAATTAATTTAATCATCTCAGACTCTACTAGTGAATTCGGACTACTACCCATTTCATCTGTTGGCACCGTCATTTCATATTCTTGATAGTACTTTACCCACTCTTTATCAATCTGCTTGTCTGTACCAAATCGCAATGGCATTAATTCAAACACTCCTTCATTTTCAAAGGCATATGTCACCAATTGTGAGCAGTAAAAGCTGTCGTGTTGATTTAAAAATAAATTATTATAGGGCTTTCCCAGCATTGATTTAGCACGAGAAATCACCTCGTCCCTATCGATATCCTTAGTCACTCGATACAAGTCGATACCTTGGTCGTTTCGACCAGATAAAAACTGACTTAGTCTTTGTTGGACAACTCCTCGATTAGGAATCGCATGAATCACAAACTCATCTTCGTTGTTAACGTACACCAATGCTACATGGGAATAGTTGAGATTAATTGATGTTGAATTAGCAATTAAGTTAGAAAATTCGTCTTTCTTTGGTTCGATTAGTAATAAATCCGCATTTTTCATAGTTAAATTCTTTCTTATTTTTAATATTTAAATGATAACATTATCAAGAATTTTATGATAACTGATATTGATAGAAGGAAGGGAAAAACGATTCGTAGAGACGTTGTTACAGGTGGGTTTCAACTCATCGGATCATTTATCAACCTATTCATATTTACATACATAGCTTTACCATTAATTATTGGTGACAATACTAACCAACAGACCATTCTATTGGGTGTATTAATCATCTTTATTAACCTATTCCAGGTTATCTTTACCTTCATTTCTGCCAGTAAGAAGAAACTGCTATCAGCATCGTTTATCATCTTATTGATTGAAATATTCATAATCGGTCTAGGTAGTCACTTTCCGTTTAAAGAAACACTTACCATATCACTATCAACAATTGTGTTAGCAATTCAGATAATGATGTTCGACTAAAAAAGAGCCAATACGGCTCTTTTTTAATACATGCGGTTAAAGTAATCCACGTAGTATTGGTGATTCTTCAATCTAATCTTCGTCACGGAAGTGTTGTCCGGTTCAATCACAGACATTGGATCATCTTGTTGTTTCAATGCCACCAACATGGCTGACTTCACAGTGAAACCGTGTGATACCAAGATGAACTTGCCGTCTGGATACTTCGCAGCGACTTCTTCCATGAATTCTCCAACTCGTTGTTCGACGTGTTCAAAGGTTTCCCCATCAGCTAGTGGTGCATAACTAGGTAACACATCCTTTAGTTCTTCATCGAATACTTCCGGATAAGTCTTCATTAATTCAGCGTTGGATTGACCATCCCACTTGCCGTATGAAATTTCCAACAATCGTTCGTCTTTTTCGATTGGTAGACCGACTCCTGCGTTTAAATAATTAGCTGTATCTTGAGTTCTTTGAAGAGGACTTACATAGATTTTATCAGCAAAACTAACATCAAAATGATCATGTAGATGCTGTACTTGTTGTTTCCCTAAATCAGATAGGTAGGTGATTTCAGAGTTAATCGTCCCCTGCTTTAATCCCTGTTGATTGGCGAATGTTTTACCATGGCGAACAAAATAAAACTCAGTCAAAATAAAACTCTCCTTTCAATGAAACACGTATATTTTTGATTTATTATAACATTTTTGTTTGCAAGCTATTATATGTATGTTAGAATTTGGTTAAATTAAAGGAGGAGGTAATTAAAATGTTAAGAAATGCAAATATTAATAATTTAATTGTCTCTTCCTGGTCTACACATCCATTTATGTAGGCCTATTTATACGAAACTTGTGCCCTGCATAGATGGTTAACATTTTGTGGGGCCATAAAGACAATACACTTGTAATAGTGGCCCCACAGAACTGTCTCTGTGGGGCTTTTTTATTTCGTTTAATCTATTTTTGGGAGTGATAATTGTGACTGTATATAATTTTTCAGCTGGTCCTGCAGTAATGCCGAAACCAGTTATTGAGCAAATCCAACGTGAATTGCCATCGTTTGAAGATAGTGGCATGAGTATTTTAGAGATTTCACACCGTAGCACCCTGTTTGAAAATGTATTAAATGATGCTAAGCAAAACATCAAGGAACTAATGCATGTTCCTGATAACTATCATATTCTTTTCTGCCAAGGTGGTGGGACTGGACAATTTGCAGCCGTTCCACTAAATCTAGCCAATCAAAAAGAAAAGATTGCCTTTTTAGACAGTGGGCACTGGAACAAAAAAGCTTATCAAGAAGCAGAACAACTAGGTTATGGGATCAATGTAATCAAAGATGATGGTCAACTTCCATATCCAAGCGATAATTTTGAAGAGAAACTTTATGATTACTTGCATGTAACCATCAACAACACGATTGAAGGCTCTACATACCATCCCAATCATTTACCAAATGTCAAAAACATTCCATTAGTTGGTGACATGTCATCAAACTTCATGGCTGAAAAATATGATGTAAACGACTTTGGCCTTATCTTTGCGGGTGCACAAAAGAACTTGGCTCCAGCGGGTCTAACCATCGTTATCGTAAGAGACGACCTAATTAATCCAGCCAAACATATTCCAACGATTCTAAACTACGAAGCATATGCCAAGAAGAATTCAATGTTCAACACTCCACCAGTCTTCCCTATCTATGCTGCGAAGCTAACCACCCAATGGTTATTGGACAACGGTGGAATTGCTGAAATGGAAAAACGCGATATTAAAAAAAGCAGTATGCTATACGACTATCTTGATCAATCAAAACTATTCCATAACAACGTCAAAAAAGATGAACGCTCATACACCAACATCGTCTTCACTACCAATGACGATGACTTAGACGCACAATTCGTCGACTTCGCGGCCGACAACGACCTAGTCAGTCTAAAGGGGCACAGAAGTATCGGTGGACTTCGTGCCAGCCTGTACAACGCAATGTCGCTCGAAGGTGTTGAAAAACTAATTGATGTCCTAACTAAATTCGAACAAAATCGGGGGTAATAATTATGTATAACGTTAAAACTTTTAATGCAATCTCACAGGATGGTTTAGATAAATTCAGTAATAAGTACCAAATCAACCAGAGCGAAAATCCTGACGCATATCTAATCAGGTCAGCTAATATGTTAGACGCTGAATTTCCAGATAGCTTAAAGATAATTGTCAGAGCTGGTGCTGGTTTTAATAACCTTCCCATCAATCGATTATCAGAATTAGGCATCGCCGCCTTCAACACTCCTGGAAGTAACGCCAATGCCGTTAAGGAAGTCGTCTTATCAATGATTATCGCGTCTGTCCGTCACCTCTTCCCCGTAGCAAACTTCTCAGCCAATAATTTACACGCTGACATTTCAAAAAAGAAGAAGATTGATCCGCGTTTCAAAGGAACCGAAATCAGAGATAAAACATTAGCCGTGATTGGTTTAGGTCATGTCGGTTCACTGGTTGCCAACGCCGCCAACGACTTAGGCATGGATGTTGTCGGATACGACCCCTACCTATCATCAGACGCTGCATGGCGCATCGAAAGTGATATCACTCGTGCTAATACTTTAGAGGACGCAATTAAAGATGCCGATATCGTAACCATCCATGTTCCTAAGAACGATGAAACTACTGACCTAATCGACGCAAACGCAATCAAGCAAATGAAACCTGGCATAAGCATCCTAAACTATGCTCGTCTAGGCATCGTCAATAACCAAGCAGTCGTTGATGCTTTGGACGAGGGAAAAGTTGCTTCATACATTACTGACTTTGGCGATGACGTCTTAATGAACCGCGAAGACGTTGTCATCACCCCACACATTGGTGGATCAACTGTCGAAGCCGAAGGAAACGGTGCTGTCAGAGGGGCCAAGATTATCCAGCGTTATCTAGAAACTGGTAACCTATCTCAATCATTGAATCTACCAAACATGAATGTTTCAATGCACTCACCTTATCGAATCACTTTGATTCATAAGAATATCCCAAACATGGTTGGTCAAATCGCCACTAAATCTGCTCAAAACAACTTTAACATTAACCAAATGAGTAATGGCGCTAAAGGTGAAATGGCCTATACTATGGTTGATTTTTGCGACGAACCAACCAATCAACTATTAAATGATTTACAATCCATTAATGAAGTCATTCGAGTTCGCGTTATTAAACGAAAATAAAAAAAGGAGCTCTTTGAGCTCCTTTTTATCTGTACTTAGTATCAGCTGATAAGATAACAATGTTTACTTGAACGGTATAAGCAGTTCTAATCACTCTTAATCCAATTCCATAGTATCTTAGTCCGTTTGCTTCGTTACCCAACAATTGTGTCTTATGGCTATCACCAGATGCACCGTCGTCAGTAATCATTTCGTTAAAATACTTAACGTAATCTGCGATGTGGTAGTAGTTCTTGTCTAAGGTGGCGTAACCATTAGATTCATAGATGTCATTTTGATTCTTAACTATCTTCATTCTTTGTCCATCTAAGATAGCAGCTTCTTGACGATGGCGTTTTCCATCTCTAGTAGTGTAGTGAGATGCTTCCCCCATTGTTGGATCGACATAGTTGGCTTTTTCTTGAGCCACCTTGTTTAATCCATTGCTAGAAACCCACGATCCATTACCAGTCTTTTTTCTTTGTCCTTGAACAAAGTTAATGAACTTAGCCCTGATTCGTGACTTGATTTGACTGTCGGATAACTGGGATAATTGACGATTATCTAAGTCTGATGAATCACTAATACGAGGTGATAGTTGATATGTTGATTTGGTAGTAATCTTTCTCTTCACAACATATAAATCGGAGGATTTCATCCAGCCTGATTTTGTTCCATTCGCGCTTTGGACAAGTTTATATGTAATCTTCTTAACCTTAGCAGATTTCTTTTCGTATAGTGATTCTTTTCCGAAGTATTTTTTAGCGGATTTAGTTTTAATCTTTTTAATTTTATGTGTGTCGTATAATTTAGCATCTTTCTTTAAACTAACCTGTGTATCGTTTGATGCATTAGCATGTGTTACATTTGTCATTATTAGTGCTGATGAAATGATTCCTACAATCATCACCATTTTTAAAAGTTTTTTCAGTGGTAAAATTTTCCTATCCTCTCTTCATTTCTTAATTTTTTCTTAAGATTACTAACAAATTATATAATGTTTCATAAGATTAAGAAAGATGTAAGATGGTTAATTTTTTATTAAGTAAATTTGTATTTTTTATACATTTATTATATAAACAGAAGCACAGATAACAGTTTAATAATGATTGTCATTATTTTTTATACATTTTTCTAATGAAAAAGTTTAAATTTTTTATCAATTTTTTCGCGCAAAAAAAGACATCGTGTCTAAACGATGCCTTTTTATTTACTAAATTCCACGTTGGTAAATCCAACCAATGAACTTACCTTCGTAATAGCATTTGTAGTAATAAGTCTTCCAACCATCTTTAATTGCACGACCGGTAATGTGGACAGTTTTACCAGCATAATCCTTTGCAGTTCCAGTTGTCTTAAAATCAGCGAAATGGCTTTGTGTTACATGGTTGTAGAATCTGTAGTTACTATTTAGTTTAACTTTTTTATGCATGTTAACTTTGGAATAACTAATGTGTGGACCCAATCCATTTTGGTTGATCCAACCTAATAACTTACCATTTTCGTATGCACGGTAATAAGTTCGACCGTTTACGTTTGCCTTTAAATCTACCGTTACATTCTTACCATGGAATGTACGACCATAGTGAGTTCTGTGAAGTTCACTAAAGTAATTGTTTCCAGGAACATGGTTGTAGAAGTTATACTTAACGGCTGTCTTCACAGTCAATGTCTTGTTTTCTTTTGTGTATGTCACATTGGATTTTGGCTTACTTGGCTTGTTATTATTACTTTTATTTGTTGTTGCATCAATAAACCAAGAGCTATTCTTTTGTGTTAATACACTGGCATCAACATATTGGTTCAATGCTGGAGAATAGAAATGATCTGTGTATTGCCATAAAACATGTTCTCTTTGTGGTTCATTTGTTTGGTAAGCTGCTAACCAATAACCATCATATGAACTAACAGCATCTGAAGCATGAGAAACCATGAAGCTTTGGTATGAGTAGAAAAGAATCTTTCTATTACCAACTAGTGGTCTCAATGCATCCACCCATGCTTTGGTAGCGGCATTAGTTCCACCTGACTTAACAGTTTGTTGTTCATAATCGTTAACATAGAATCTAGCTTCTGGAGCACGACTGTATAACGTTTTTGCCTCACTAGCAGCATCTGAAGGACTAGTGTATTGACTAAATGAATATACACCATATGGGACACCATACTTCTTCATTAAAGCAACGTTGTGGGCAAAGGTCTTATCATTGTAGGCACTACCGAATTGAACACGAAGAATTACGAAAGGTACTTCGTTCTTCAACTTCTTCACTTGACTATCAGTGAAGTTACCTTGCCATTCAGATAAATCGTAAACGTTGTTGGATACGGCATTACTCCTCACGGAAGTGACAGAAATGCATAGAAATCCAATCAACGCAACCCCAAAACTCATCAATAAATACTTTAGTTTATACATACTCTCATCCTTTAACAATTATGATTATCTCTATTGTACAATCTAAATATTGCGAGAATGATATACACAAGTTACAATTTTTCCCAATTTCTTTACAAATTATTAAATGTTTGGTTACAAATTGTAAAATTTTTAATCTTGACATTTTTCAAAACAATAAAAAAACGCCCATATTAGGCGTCTTTCTACTTAACATTTAAGATGATTTTACCGGTATTTTGTTTTTCACGCATACATGTTAAAGCTTGTTCTGATTCAGATAAATCAAATTCATTGCTTACATATAGCTTAATTTTATCATCCGCTAACAAATCATACACGTCATTGCTAAAATCATTAATCAATTGGGCTTTATACTCACTACTTCTGGGTGAAAGCAAAGTTCCAGTAATGGTGATTCTCTTCCCAATAACGTCCATGATATCAACGTCTTTGATTTCACTTCCACCAAGATTACCAATTAGGATGATTTGTCCGTCCAGTGCAACTGACTTAATGTTTTGTTGATAATAACTGGCACCGATGAAGTCCAAGATTAAGTCGGCACCGTGACCATCGGTAATTCTTTGGACCTCTTCTGCAAAGTCGCTATTGCGGTAATCAATTGCGTGATCTGCACCATATTCCAAACAGATATCAACCTTTTTAGTGCTTGAAGTTGTAATGACTGTTGCTTTAGTCAGCTGCTTAACCAATTGAATTGCAGCAATTCCTACACCACTAGCTCCCGCATGAATTAAAACAGTTTGATTATCATGCAGATCTCCGATGGTAAATAGCGTTTGATAAGCGGTTAGAAAACTCTCTGGAATCGTGGCCGCTTTCTTGTAATCAATGTTGGCTGGAATTGGCATTAATCGTTCTGCCGGAACTGCGATGTATTCAGCATATCCACCGTTATCTATCAATCCCATTACGCGATTTCCTACATTATACTTAGTATTGTTTCCGTCAACGACTTCACCAGCCATTTCCAAACCTAAAATTGTATCGTCTGGTTTAACCTTTTGATCCGCCCATAACAAATCAACATGGTTCACTCCGACTGCATGGATTTTGACCAAAACATCCCCATCTTTTAGTTCTGGCATGGGGGCATCAACCAATGAATTCAATTTTTTTGCACTGGCAATATTAACCACTTTCATATATATAAACCTCACTCTTTTATTTTCATTTAAGATAGACAACATGTCTAATTGTTGTGATTGCTAGTTTCTAACAAAATATATTAGCTACTTTTAACCCAGTGATTAAATTATATTTATTTCATTTAATATTCCTACTTACATATCTTATACTTTGTTACTAAACTTTTAGTTAACGATGCCACCACATCGTGCTATTATCGACTTGAAGCTGATAACTTGATACACCTTTTCAACTCAGCTTGTTATCTTAACTTACAAACTAACTCTACATAAAAAGTGCGGCTCAATAACCGCACTTTTTTATTTTAGTGGACCATCAATAAATTGAGCGACCCCGTTTCCAAAACTCCAGTCCTCATCGGTATTGGTAGTTAGGTTAATCATCAAGTCGGTCTTTTTAATCCCTAGCTTGTCTTCTAGTTGTTCGGCCAAGTCGTGGTAGAACTTTAACTTTTGTTCCTTAGTTCTTGGTCTAGTGGTAAGACTAAATACGACAACGTCGTTAGTACGATTGAATCCTAATCCGGTATCTAAGATGTTCATTTCGAAGTCTTCATGTTGAGTTAGAATTTGGTATCTATCTCCGTCTGGAGCACCGAAGCAGTCTAACATGACATGGTAGGAAATATCCATTAGTTGTTTTAAGTAATCACGGTCGTGGCCCTTGATTACATCAATATTCATTTTTGGCATTTTGCGTTCTCCTTACATAAAATAAGTATTTGATGAAACCATTATCCAATATGTACATATATAATGCAATCAATATGCTTTTTTGTCTTTGCCCTACTTTTATATTGTAATTAATGTCAAAATAGTGGTAATATTTAATTGTGAAAAATAGTTAATATGATAGAACTATAAATACGGATGAGTAGTTGATGAATCTTATCAGCGAGTTAAGGATAGTGAGAGCTTAATAATACTTTCATCAATGAATAACACCTATTTGTTTTCGTTTTGAATCTTTAGTAGAAACGAACGCACATCAAAGCGTTATTTGATTGAGTGGCCTATTTATAGGCACTTTAGGTGGTACCGCGGAACTTTCGTCCTAATTTTGGGGCGGAAGTTTTTTATTTACCGCTATTTATAGTTTACGGAAAGGCGTGAATCACATGACACAACTAAGTGTTAAGGATCTATATACTAAAGATTTAGAAGACAACACAACAGTTTCTCTTGAAGGTTCAATTAAGACCATTCGTGGTTCAAAAAACATCAGTTTTATCGAATTAAACGATGGTTCTTGCTTCAAGAGTGCTCAAATTATCGTTAAAAAGAGTAACGAAAACTTTGAACAAATCAGTAAGCTTCCAATCGCTTCAACAATCACTGTTGAAGGTGCCTTTGTGAAGACTCCAGATGCTCCTCAACCTTTTGAAGTGCACGGAGAAAAAGTAGAACTAGTTGGTCGTTCAGACTCTGACTACCCTCTACAAAAGAAGAAGACTTCTTACGAATTCCTACGTACTATCGCTCACTTGCGTCCACGTACTAATACTTTCTACTCAGTATTTAGAATTCGTTCACTAGCTGCATTTGCAGTTCACGAATACCTACAACACAATGACTTTGTTTACGTTAACACCCCAATCATCACAAGTAGTGATACTGAAGGTGCCGGTGAAATGTTCAGAGTTACAACTATGGACATGGATAACCTTCCAAAGGATGATCAAGGTCACGTAGACAACTCAAAGGACTTCTTCAAGACTGAAACTAACCTAACTGTTAGTGGTCAACTTCCAGAAGAAGCATTTACTATGGCATTCAAGAATGTGTACACTTTCGGTCCTACTTTCAGAGCTGAAAACTCACACACTCCTCGTCATGCTTCAGAATTCTGGATGATTGAACCAGACATGGCATACACTCGCCTACCAGGTATGATGGATGTCGCTGAAGGTTTACTAAAATACGTTATCAACTACGTTTTAGATCATGCTAAGGATGAACTAGAATTTTTGGACGAAAACGTTAAACCAGGACTAATTGAAAAACTACAAAAGACTGCTAGCGAAGACTTCGCTCGTGTTACTTACACTGACGCCGTTAAGTTACTTCAAGAAGCAGATGTAGAATTCAAGGTTCCAGTTGAATGGGGAATTGATTTACAATCAGAACACGAAAGATACTTGTGTGAAGATGTCTACAAACGCCCTACTTTCTTAACTGATTACCCAAGAGATATCAAGGCATTCTACATGCGTGATAACGACGATGGTAAGACCGTTGCCGCTGCTGACTGTTTAGTACCAGGTATTGGTGAAATCGTTGGTGGTAGTGAACGTGAAGAACGTTACGATGTCTTAAACAATAAGATCAAAGAATTTGACTTAAACCCAGAAGAATATGACTGGTACGAAGACCTACGTAAGTACGGTGAAATCAAGCATTCCGGTTTCGGTATTGGTTTTGAACGTCTAGTTATGTACGTTACTGGTATGGAAAACATCAGAGATGTTATCCCATTCCCACGTGAACCAGGTAGCGCTAAATTCTAATAAGTTTTAAAAAGAGCATTCGTTTAGAATGCTCTTTTATTAAAGGAGATTTTATGATGAAAAAAGTTGGTATCATCATTGGTAGTAGTCGTCCTAGCAGAATCAGTCCAGAAATCGCGGATTGGTTAAAACAACGACTATCTTCAGATAAGTTTGAAACAGAAATGATTGATTTAGCTAAAGTGAACCTTCCATTCTTAGATGAAGAAGAGGTTCCAGCCAAGCAAGAATACAAACAAAAACACAGTATTGAATGGAGCAACAAGATCAAATCATTGGATGCGATCGTATTACTATTTCCTCAATACAACTGGAGTTTCCCCGCTGTCTTAAAGAATGCGGTCGATTACTTGGCTGCTGAATGGAAAAACAAAATTGTGGCGCTAGTAACCTATGGAAGCCACGGTGGACTTCAAGCACAAATGTCTTTTAACATGCTTGCAGTTGGATTAAAGATGCAACCTACCATCGTCAATCCACTGCTAACCATAAACGGTGAAATGTTCGATGAAAATAATCACTTCAAAGACATTAACGCAGACTTCTCCTCTCAAGCATACAAGGTTGAACTACTAAAAGAAGAACTAAACCATCTTCTATAAACAAAAAAGACAAGCAGATTATTCTGCCTGTCTTTTTATTTTGCCATCAGGATTAATCTCAAAAATCCCTAAATCACCCTCGTTACCCGCTTGGATTTCTTCTTTTGAGATTGCTTGGACAATGAATAATAAATCATCGACATCAAAGCCACGTGGCACCATGATTAGTTGATCGTCTTCTTTGGCTAAGTATTTTGCCAGTGCCTTTTCGGCATCAACAAATGTTTCAATCTTGGCTGATTGATTAACTAAATTCGTGTCTGGAAAGAAGTACCCAAATTCACCCCTGAACTTAACCTTGATGAGGTTTTTGTGACGTTCTAAAACTGTAATTACTCTACCCATCGTGTTCCCCTCAATCGTTTTAATAACCACAATTATACCGATAATTCACGATTGTTTAAAATATTTTAGCTTTTCACCATAAACGTTAAAAATTCTTTAAATTACGCGGCATAATAATTTTGTTGTATTAATTTGAATTATAATTAGGTTAAGCCAACTAAAAGAGGTGAAATTCATGAATAGAATCAATGAATTTGATCCATTCTCATTTATTGTCGGTATCTTAGGTGTAATTGCTGGAATTATTTCAGTATCTAGACCTGATGTAGCATTTAGTACTGTCGTACTTATCGTTGCAGTATTTTCAATCATTAGGGGTATTTTCAAGCTTACCCACATGACTGATATCTTCGACTCAAAGGGTTGGATCATTTTTAACAGTATTTTGGATATCTTAATCGGTGTCTTAATGCTATTCAACGGCGTATTCGGTATGTTATACATTGCAATCTTCTTTGCAATCATGTTCATCCTGGACTCACTAACCGCATTATCACTTGCCAAATATGTTAAAAACGTTAGCCACGGTTACTACATTATGGATGTAATCTTTGCTATCCTAGGTGTAATCGTTGGTATTTTATTACTAATTTCTCCAGTGGCATCTGCTCTATCAGTTGCTTTCTTGGTTGGAATTTTCTTCCTAGTGAGCGGAATCTTAATGATCGTTCATTCAATTTAAATCCAATAAAAGAAGACCTACCAATAATTGGTAGGTCTTTTTTGTATGTTTAATTATTCTAAGTGACCGATTAGGATTGCGGCAACCACAATCATTATTAGACCGATAACTGTAAAGATGATTTCTTTTCTGTTTTTGTTTTCCTTTAGGATAATTAGACCACCTAAAGTTGAAACAACAACGTTCATTTGAGTTAATGGGAATGCGTTAGCAACACCATTTAACTTCAATGAAGTTAGGTATGCTAGAGTACCTAGTCCACCCAGTAAACCAATAATTCCACTCTTGAATGTAACCTTTGACTTTAGGTAACCAAGTGCTTCTTTACCGTTCAATACGAATGTAACGATAACAGCACCTAGAAACATACCGAATGTTTGTGGTAATAATCCAACTAATCCAGAAGCATTAGTAATTCTTGGAAATACTGAACATGCAGTGTATCCGAATGATCCGATGATTAGTAGAGGCATACCAGCCTTGTAATCAAGTTTCTTTCTAACAACTCCCTTGTCAACGTAACTAGTACAAGTAGTTCCTAGAATCAATAGTGCGATACTTAAGAAACCGATTAACTTAGCTAAAGGTGATCCCCATTCACCAAAGAAGATAACTCCACAAAGTGGAATTTCAATTAATTGAAGACCAGTTGAGATAGGCATTGCAGTAGAAACATTCATCTTAGTAAATGAGCTGAATTGCATGTATTGAGCAACTGCCCATGCAACCCCACCTAAGAATGGCCATAGGAATTCTTGAAATGAAATAGCAGGTCTAGTAAATAGGTAAATAATTATACCAATTGCTAATTGACCATATCCAGTTCCTAACACTTGTTCAACAGGTTTACCACCAAACTTGGTAGCGATTAGTGGTCCTACCCCCCATAGAAGAGCAGGTAATATTCCGATTAAGATATCCATCTTAACACTTCCTTTTTTATACTCTGATTATAATTATAATTTTTGTTTTTCTTCTAGTGTAGCAATGCAATAGCTATACTCCACCATTTAACATTTTTCATTATACATTCATTCTAATGCATAGTAAAGCGCTTACATTAATTAATTGTCACTTTTACCTTTTCTTAATATTTCACATCACTTTCCTTTCCTAATTCAAACAAAAAGCCAACTATGAAAACATAATCAGCTTTGTGATTTTATAAATCGTGATGTTTCTTTAGGTAGTAAATCATCCAATAAATAATAACTACAGTGATAACCAATGTGAAGAACCATGACCAACTGCTATTAGCGAATGGAAGGACATTCACATTCATCCCATAGAATCCACTAATAATTGGTGGGATTGCTAGGATTAATGACCAAACAGTCAACACCTTCATAACATCATTTAGATTATTATTAATGATATTACTGTATGTATCTTCAATCTGACTAACGATTTCGTCTAGCACATCAAACATATACTTGCTTTCTTCGTATTCAACAGCAACGTCGTCAATATGTTGATCTTGACGTTGGTTAAATGAAATCGGAATTTCAAAGTTATCACTAGACTTTTGTAGTTGATTAATCGACATAATATTGGCAGCAGTAGCCGTCTTTAAATATACCAAGTCATTTTTTAGAATTGCTATTTCATTCAAGTGTCGATTATTGACACTGTTTTTACTACGTTTATTTTGTAGATTTTCCACAGATTCATTAATCTGATCTAGTTTATTCATGTATGGCTTGTTGATTCGTTGCAACATATTAAATACCATATCAAACTTATTACATCTAGTTTCTTGTTTGATACGGTATCTTGAATCACTCTTGGTAATAATTAAATCATTGGTAAAAGCAATGACAACCGGTGAAGTTTGTACATTTTCATCTTGTCCACTAATTAGTGCGCGCATAATCATGACAGAATACTTTTTGACCGGATCATATTCAAAACGAGAATGTTCATGGGCATCTAACATATACCCTTTTAAGATATTTGGTAGTTTGTATTTATCGATGGTTTCAACAACTTCTTTGGTGTTGGCATCGACCATTTCAACCCATGTTGAATCAGTTAGTTGATGAATTTTAATCAATTAAAATTGCCCCCTTTTATTTCGCACGCCAATATATTTTTAATTATTCCAGTATCACTTTCATCCGTCAAATCATTACATTAATCTTAAAAAAAATTTATGATATACTTCTTTAAGTATAAATATAGGAAAGGAAATGATTTATTATCAGCAATTATATCAAAGTCGCATTATTGATGGCTTCAAGTCTATTCATGCAATTTTTAGATGCGACAATCGTAACAACTGCTTTACCGTACATTGGAAGAAGTCTAAATGTGCCTACTTCTTCACTTTCATTAACGGTAAGTATCTACTTTATTACTATGGCTATCTTCATCCCATTAAGCGGGTGGATTGCTAAACGAATTGGTAAGAAAAATGCTTGGCTATTAGCAACCCTACTATTCGTCTTAAGTTCATTAGGTGATGCTGTTGCACCTACCTTCTCATTCCTATTAGCGAGTCGTTTCATCCAGGGTTTTGCCGGATCACTAATGACTCCTACCGCTCGTTTAATCATGTTGGAAAAGACACCGTCAAACCAACTACTTAGAATGGCTAACTACCTAGTATGGCCTGCTCTAATTGCTCCGGCAATTGCCCCTATCATCGGTGGATTCTTCGTTAAGTATCTTACTTGGCAATGGATTTTCTTAATCAACGTGCCAATCGGTTTATTAGCAATTATTATCGGTATTAAGTTAGTTGAAAAAGATACTAAAAAGAGCAGCACTAAGTTTGATTTCCTAGGCTTTATCGAAATCGCTATCTCATCTGGTTTTATCCTAATCGGTGCTGAAATTGCCACTTATGGTAGAGAATACTGGCCTACAGCTGGTATCTTGGTATTAATCGGTCTATTAATGATCCTAGTGGTCGGTCATCATTTATCACATGTGGATAACCCACTATTTGATATTAAGGCCTTAAAGGTCAGCTCATTTAGAATCTATCAAACCGGTGGAACATTCCTATGGTTATCTGTTGGTGCTCTTCCTTACCTATTAACAGTGTACTTACAAACCGTATTCCACTGGTCAGCATTGGTTGCTGGATACTATGTCATTTTCGTTTTCATCGGAAACATTGGTATCAAGCCATTTACAAACGTAATTATCAGACATATTAAGTACAAAGCTTCATTATTAATAGCATTATTTACTGTTGGAATCAGTACTGCTGCATTGGCATGGATTCAACCCACTACAATCGGTTTTATTATTGCTGGTCTAGCATTTATTTCAGGTTGTGGTCGTTCACTAGCACTTACCTGCTACAATGCCGTTACGTTCTCTGAAATTCCAATGGATGAAAGAAACTCAGCTAATACATTAAGTTCTGTATTACAAACCATGGCACAAGGTTTAGGAGTTTCATTAATCACCGTGGTTGTGTCAGCACTATCTAGTTTTGTTAGTGTTAATACCGCATACGAATATGGATTCATTTTCTTAGGAATCCTAATGTTATACCCAATCATAGAAGTATTTATTCAACCTCGTGATTTCGGTAGCAAGGCATTATAGAAGTAAAAAAAGATGGTATCAAATCGATACCATCTTTTTTTGTGGAATTTTATCCACGACCCTCTTTAAATTCTGGGTATAGTTTCATACCACCATCAACATAAATGGTTTCACCAGTTACGTATGATGATTCTGTAGAAGCTAACCATGCAGCGGCAGCAGCCACTTCTTCTGGTTTACCAATACGATTCATTGGAACTAATTCAGCAGTTTGTGCGTATAATTCTGGATCTGCGAACTTCTTAGCATTGATTGGTGTGTTAATTGCACCTGGTGCAATTCCGTTTACACGAATACCTTGTTCAGCATATTCCTTAGCAACTGTTTCGGTGAATAGTTTGCTACCACCCTTAGATGCAGCATAATCTGCAAAGTGTGGCCATGAAATCAATTGGTGAACTGAAGACATGTTAATAATGTTTCCTTCACGCTTGTGATCTAAGAAATAATTCAATGCGGCCTTAGTACCTAAGAAAGTACCGGTTAGGTTAACATCAATTACTCGTTTCCAATCTTCAAGCGCTAACTTGTGAGTTGGAGTTTCCTTTTCCATTCCAGCATTGTTGATGAATAGGTCCATATCACCAAATTCTTCAATAGCTGTCTTAACTAACTTGTTGACATCTTCTTCTTTTGAAACGTCAGCTTGAACGGCAACTGCGTCTCCCCCGTTTTCACGAATTTGGTCGACGGCTTCTTGTGCTCCATTTTGATCTGAATGATAGTTGAACACTAACTTCATGTGTTCTTGTGCCAAACGAAGTGCAATGGCCTTACCAATTCCCTTTGAGGCACCAGTAACTACTGCTACCTTTCCATTTAAATCTGTGTACATTAAAATCATTCCTTTCCAAAAGAATTCATTATTTTAATTATGACACAAATTCCACAAAATGAAATTTTCTGACATTAAATTAAGATAATCTTTAACAATGACAACACTAACAATAATATTAAGTTGATGAAAGTAAATCCCTTCAAAAATTTGCCACTTGCATACGCTGCATTCAGCGAAACTTGTTTGTATGCCAATAAATTAGCCAGTGAGGCAACCAATGTTCCAAGTCCACCAATCGACACTCCATAATAGATCGACGTAAAATCAGCAGAAAATTTGGACAATAACACGGCTGTTGGAACATTACTAATGAACTGACTGGTTACGATGGAAGTTAAATAGGTATGAATGCCATCTTGGGTGAACTGATGAATCAATGAAACCACCAGATCAATGCGGCTTAACATCCCCACAATCAAGAAAAAGAAGACAAAGGACAATAGTAGTGAGTAATCCACATCGGCAATGCTTTTAGGCGAAAACATTTCGACTACCACTAGAGTAATCAATGTATCAATCCAAATTGAGAACAACGAGAACTGTGCTAGCAAGACTAGAACAAATAATCCGGCAATCATCAATAGATGAATTTTATTAATTTTAATGTCTTTAGTTGGTGTTTCTTGTAGCGGTTTATTTTCACTGAAGACAATTAGTACCACCATTGAAAGCATCCCCATCACCAAAAATATCAATGAGTTCGCAAAAAACGATTGAATAGAGACATGGTAAAACTCAACTAAGAACACATTTTGTGGATTTCCAATCGGTGTAAACGCACTCCCTAAGTTAGCAGCAATCGTAATTAACACGGTGGGATAAACTATCGATAGGTTTAACTGTTTCGCAATCAAAATATATAGTGGCACTAGCGTAATGATAGAAACATCATTGGTCACAAACATCGACAAAACAAAGGATGTGATTGTAATGTAAGCAGTTATTTGGCGTGTTGTTTGGACATGGTTTATAATCGAGTTACTTATGTAAGCTAAAATATTTGCTCGTTTAACTAGCGAGATGATTAACATTAGATTAAACAAGATCATGATGGTGTCTAAATCAATGTCTTTGAGATTCATTGGTTTAAATATTAATAGGATTAAAAAGATTGCAACTACAATCTTTAAGACCGTATCAGAGATAATATTTTTGAAAATTGTTCGTATCAATTTTTGTACACCGTCCTGGGAATAATATTATTTTTACTAACCTATAATTTAACATTTTAGGGAATGTTTTTCAGATTTTTCTTTAAACTAGCTTAAATAAGTGGTAAATTGTACTTTATCAATGTGTGACTTTTACATAATTACTTTTGGAGGATTTAGTCATGAAAGCTAAATTTGATAAGATTTCCATTATGGGAATGCTAATCACCTTAGGAATTGTCTATGGTGATATCGGTACTTCACCTCTATATGTAATGAATTCAATTATTGGTAATGCTGGTAAGATGGCCAACATCAAACCATTCTACATAATTGGATCAATTTCATTAATCATATGGACGTTAATGGTGATTACAACAATTAAATACGTATTGATTACAATGCGTGCTGATAACAACGGTGAAGGTGGAATTTTCGCCCTCTTCGCTTTAGTTAGAAGAAAAGCAAAATGGCTAGTTTGGCCTGCTTTAATCGGTGGTGCTGCATTGTTAGCCGACGGTACTTTGACCCCTGCGGTTTCCGTAACGTCCGCTCTTGAAGGTTTGAAAGGCCAACACTTTGGTCCGATTTCATTTAGTAATTCACAACAAAACGTCTTAATCATTACTTCATGTGTGCTTTTGGTTTTGTTCTTAATCCAAAGATTTGGAACTGGAATCATTGGTAACTCATTTGGACCTGTAATGTTTATCTGGTTTACCTTCCTAGCTGTAATGGGAATTGTGAACCTACTAAAATACCCAGCCATCCTAGGTGCATTCAATCCAGTATATGCGATTGAAATTCTATTCAGTCCCGTTAACAAAGCCGGTATTTTTATTCTAGGTAGTATCTTCTTGGCAACTACCGGTGCTGAAGCATTGTATTCAGACATGGGGCACGTTGGTAAGAAGAACATCTATGGTACTTGGCCATTCGTTTACTTTGCCTTAATCATGAACTACTTAGGACAAGGTGCTTGGGTTATTAACAACGCTCATAACCCACAATTTGCTAACTTAAGTAACTTAAACCCATTCTATGAAATGCTTCCTGATTCACTTCGTGGATTTGCGATTGTAATTGCCGCTTTAGCCGCAATCATCGCTTCTCAAGCATTGATTACTGGATCATTTACTTTAGTTGATGAAGCAATTGGTCTTAAGTTCTTACCTCGAATGATTGTTAGACATCCAAGTAACGTTAGAAGCCAAATTTACATTTCAACTGTAAACTGGTTCCTATGTATCGTTACATTCATCGTCGTTTGGTCATTCGGTAGTTCAGAAAGAATGGAATCAGCATATGGTTTAGCAATTACAATTACTATGCTTATGACTACTGTTCTTCTATTCGAATACCTATCAGGCAAGATGAGAAGACTATGGGCTTTCTTCATCGCTGCATTCTTCGCAGTTATCGAATTTACATTCTTCATTGCAAGTATTGTTAAGTTCGTTCATGGTGGTTTCGTTACTCTAATCATCATGGGTGCTATCCTAATCGTCATGATTCTATGGTACTTCGGTAACAAGCGTCGTGACCATTACGAAAAGGAAAGCGAATATGTTTCACTTACTCACTACAAGGATCAACTATCTGCTTTGAGTGAAGACGAATCAATTCCGCTATACACTTCTAACTTGGTATACATGACTAAGATTAAGAACGACTACCAAATCAAACGTAGTACAATGTATTCAATCTTAGACAAGGAACCAAAGAGAGCTAAGGTATACTGGTTCGTTACTGTTAATGAAACAAGTAATCCTTATGAAAGTAACTACACTGTTGACTTGTTGGATACTAAGAACGTTGTTGACGTTCAACTATACCTTGGATTTAGAAAGCAACAAAGTGTAAGTATCTACCTACACCAAATTGTTAACTACCTAATCAAACAAGGTGTTATCGATCCACAAAAGCAAAAGTATACTTCAAATGGTAAACCTGGTAACGTTGGAGACTTCAAGTTCGTTATCATCAACGAACGTCCTTCTGACTTAGCATTGAACTCAGAAATCAATGCCTTTGACAGACAATTAATCTCCGGACGTATCTTCCTACAAAACATCACTGCCTCACCTATCTCATGGTATGGTTTGGAATTCAGTAATGTTATCGAAGAATCTTCTCCACTATTTATTACCATGCAACATGATCAATATTTAGTACAAAGAAAGATTTACCACTCAATTCATACAAGACATAACATATAAAATAAAAAGGACTTACCAAATTGGTAAGTCCTTTTTTTACGCTTAATTAATCATTTCATCAATGGCTGCGGCCATACGGCGAACACCTTCATGAATTTGATCTGCTTTCATGTTGGAGAAGTTCATTCTAAATGTTCCTGGAATTACTTCGTCAGGATAGAATGGTTCACCTGGTACAAAGGCAACGTTATGCTTTACACAATTGTTAAATAAGTCCATGGTATTAACGTTTCCAGGTACTTCTACCCAGATAAACATTCCACCTTCTGGATTACTATGCTTAACACCTGCTGGGAATTGTTCATCAATTTCCTTTAACATAAGAGATGCACGTTCGTAGTAAACGTCTGAAATTGCCTTAATATGTTTGTCTAAGTCGTTGTCTTCCATGTATTGAGCAACGATAAATTGTGATAAGTTATCTGAATGTAAGTCAGCAGATTGCTTCATAACAACGAACATATCGATAAATTTCTTATCAGCCACAATCCATCCTAATCTCATCCCTGGGGCTAAGATCTTCGAGAATGTGTTCATGTACACCACAGTTCCATTCTTATCAAAGTGTTTAACTGGTGGTACAGCAACACCTGAGTATCTGATTTCACCATATGGGTCATCTTCTAGAATGGTTACACCATGTGCTTCTGCTAATTCAACCATTTTAGCACGACGGTCAGCAGTCATGGTACGGCCAGTTGGGTTTTGGAAGTTAGGAATTGTGTAGATGAACTTAGTATCTGGATATTCACTTAGTTTTTCATCTAAGGCATCCATCTTCATTCCTTCTTCATCCATATCAACACCGACAACCTTAGCTCCGTAACTTCTAAATACGTCTAACGCACAAAGATATGTTGGTTTTTCAACTAAGATAACGTCACCTTTATCAACCATCATCTTAGCAACTAAGTCAATTGATTGTTCTGAACCAGTGGTAATACAAACATTATCCACAGTGGTTGTTACTTCTTTGTTGGTTTGCATTCGCTCGACGATTAATTCTCGTAAATGCGGATTACCGATTGCAGCGGTATATTGTAAAGCTTCAGAACCGTGTTTTTCAAAAACCTTATCAGCTGCTTCATGCATTTCCTTTACCGGGAATAATTCGGGTGCAGGTAGCCCACCAGCAAATGAAATGATTTCTGGATCACCAGCTACCTTTAAAATTTCTCCCACCACATCATTATCTACATTCGGTACACGACTTGAAAACTTGAAATCCATACAAAATCACTCCATTCTTTATAAAAAAGTTAACGCCAAATTTAGCGTTAACAATAATATAGTACTGTGAGATTAAAATTTCAATAGTTTTCTAATCATTTTCTAATGTAGATATTAATTATCTAGCAAACACAACGTAAATACAGAATAGAAGGATAATTATTTCGATTATCAGTAAAATAATGCGATATAAGGCCCTTTCTCCTTTTTTGTGGGTAAATATGTATGTTGTGTACATAATAACCATTAGAACGCTAATAATTCCAGCTAAGATAAATCCAACTACATACATTACATTTGATCCACTGATTCCGCTAATAATAAAAATGAGTGGAAAGATGTATAATGCGATATTTAATAATATTTCCTTAATAATTGTTTTCATGAATAATACTCTCCCGTTGTTAATATACCTAATCCCATTGTCGATAAGTGCTATCGAATTGTTTTAATAATAACACGACAAGTGTCGTACTTTTTTAATTTTTTTCAAATTTTTTATTGTCATAATAAATATCATCATTTATAATGAAAATTACATATTCAAGTCATCCCACTAAATGTTGCTCGTTATTTAGCTATTATTTTTTCGCAGCATTAGAAGTGGACACATATTATAAAAGGAAGTCATCAACCTACCGATGACTTCCTTTTTTATTATCCAACGTGATTTTCTTTTAGAATCATTGCCACTTCTTTTTCCATCTCTGGTGTCTTGGTCCATTCTTCAAAATGATCCATGCTTTCATCTGGCATTTCGAAATTTTCGTTAATGTAGTTTTCGTAATTAATAACGTGTTCTGAATGCGGAATATTTAGTTGCAAGATACGCACTTCCTTAATGAAGCCTCGTTCTGCAGCTAGTTCAGCTCTCCCGTTTTGAACCATGTTACTAATTTCCATGTACTTGGTACCGTCTAGTCTAGTAATTTGTTCAATTAAATCCAATGTTTCATGACTCTTCATTTCTTTAGCCATCTTAATTTAATCTCCCCTCGCAAAAAAAATCCGTTCAAAGAAAACGGATTTTTTGATTATTTAATAGTTGCCTTTACTGATGATGTTTTCTTTTCAGTAGTGGTCTTTTTATGATGTTTCTTTGTAGTCTTCTTGTTATCTTTAGCAACACCCTTAGGTAATACTAACTTCTTAGTTGGTTTTACGATTGATGCTGGGTGTTCAATGATGTGGCTTAGTGGATGTCCTGAAACGTTAACTAAGCAGAAGAATAAAGTAGCGATAGTTACTAACCAAGTAAATAGAACTGATGTCTTTGGCATCTTTTCACTGATTACTGATCCGTAGAAACGCTTCTTAACCTTGGCAGCAACATGCTTGTCATCTGGATGTTGTGCTTGTTCTTCCTCAGTAACTTGTCTTTGGTATTCATCGATATCAAAGTCTTTTTGAATTTGTTTTTGTTCTGCTTCAAACTTAGCCTTATCTTTCTTAGATAGCTTCTTGAACCATTCAATAAATTCACGGTACTTAGTAGTTACTTCTTGAGTTTCACCGATCATTCTTAGCTTACCGTAGTTAATCCAAGCAACACGGTCACATAAGAATTCGATTTGTTTTAGTGAGTGAGAAACGAAGATAATAGTCTTACCTTGTTCCTTAAAGTCAGCAATCTTGTCCACACACTTTTGGTAGAAAGTATCATCCCCAACAGATAATGCTTCATCAATGATCAAGATATCTGGGTTAATGTGAACGGCAATTGAGAATCCTAGACGTGATTTCATACCTGATGAGTAACTCTTAACAGGTTGGTCCACGAAGTCCCCAATATCGGCAAATGAAACGATGTCGTCCATTAAAGCATCGATTTCTTCGTTAGTTAAACCTTGCATTAATGACTTCAATCTAATGTTTTCTCTACCAGTTAGGTTCTTTCTTAGACCTGCACTAATAGCAACGATTGAAGTGTCACCCTTTACATCAACATAACCAGTTGTTTGAGGAATAATTCCAGAAATAATGTTAGAAATAGTTGATTTACCTGAACCGTTAACACCAATTAAACCAAGTGCTTCACCTGGTTTAACTTCAAAAGATACTCCCATTAGTGACCAGAAATGAGGAACATCAGTCTTAATGGAGAAAAATGATTTTAATTTATCAGCTTGTGTTTTGAACAAATCGTACTCTTTAGTTACGTTTTGAACCTTAATCTTATAATCTTCAGTCATTCTTAATACTTCCTATATTTTATTTCGATTTAATCATTATAAAACTAACTACTAATTATATCAAATTAATAAAAAAGTAGTGACTTGGCAGAAATCCAATAATTCTTATGATTTAAAACGATACGATACCAAGTAGTGTTGTACTCAGTTCTAATTCCCTTTAAATTAACGCCAACCTTGTAATCCTTTGGCACCTTTACTTGTGACCAAGCGGTCTTTTGAATGTGCTTAGAAGTGCCAGGAATGTGGTTGTATAGAGCAAACTTACCGTAGTTATTCAGATATGCATGTCCTGATGCCTTTGAATAAACTGATGACTTAGTGGTTGTCTTTTTTTTTGCAACCTTCTTAGCCTTCTTTTTAGTAACTTTTTTCTTAGCTACTTTCTTTTCGGCCTTGGTATAAGTAACACCAGTCTTGTTTACCCATACATCCCCTAGGTTGGAAACATTGATACGGTACCAAGTGTTTTCCTTACCGTGATAAGTATAGGTAGCAATTTGGTTTACGTTAAATGTTTGATTCTTATAACTATTGGATGAGCCTAGTGATTTAGCTAATGTTTGAGAATTGAAAACATTGCTGTATAGTCCACGGTTTGCATGGCTTAGTTTGGCCTTACCATTGTATTCCTTAACGTTAATGGTTGGGAAATCAATGGCCTTAGCACTTACCCAATAACTCTTGGCATTCTTACTAGTCTTGATTCGATACCAAGTAGTACTTGCACCCTTATAGGTACGCACAGCTAAACAATCAACGTAGACGTTACTGCCTGCCTTTAGGTGACTAGGCCAGTTGCCGGTCACGTTCTTAGCAGTAGTATCTTTAACGTGAGTGTATAAGTTGTAGTTTGCAAACTTTGATGATAATTGGAAAGTTTCTAGCGGATTACCATATGTATAAGTAGCAGTCGCTAGTGTTTTCTTAGGTTTAGTATTAGTAGTATTGTTTGTGTTGCTACTACTATTTGTATTTGGCGTACTTGTATTGGTATTAGTTGATGATGTATTACCGTCTAAGGAAGTTAAGTTATAAGTATTAATTAGATTAATTAACTTATTAGCATAACTTGGATCAGTTGCATAACCATCTTTTTGGATGTTGGTTGCAGCTTCGAATCCGTCCTTAGCTTGTGACTTAAATACGTTCGCATAACGTGAGTTAACAGTTAAGAAAGTGGCATAACCTTGAAGACTGTCCATCACACTGTTGTAACTCTTGAAGTATGCATAGGTGCTATAAGCTTGGCCATTGGAATTGTATTCCGAAGTCTTTAACTTAACACCGGTAGCATCAAATGATTTAATCCCAAACAAGTTGTTGGCAATTTGCGTCAAGTAGCTGGTTCCATAACCACTTTCTAGCGCTGCTTGAGCAACCATTGTTGAAGCATATAGATTATTGCTATTGGCAATAGATTGAGCAATTGGTGAAATTGTTGAAATAAAGTTGTCAGCAGTTAGTTGTGATCCCAAAATGTTATTAACTGAAGAAGCCGCAGTAACATTTGTGTTAACAGTAGCTGCAGTGGCAGTATTATTTGCACCATTGTCTAAATCATCCGCATGTGACACATAAACATGTCCTGCTGAAATAACTGCACTCGCACTCAGGACATACAGCAATGACTTGACGATCGGTTTTCTTCTCATAATTATTCTCTCTCCATTAAAAATCTTTTTATTCTCTCTTATCTCTTTACGCCTCTTCGGCTAGCACTAAGGCGGTTTTGTTGTTCCTTAAACTTATTAAAAGTCTTGTCCGCTTTAGCTTGTTTATTCGAATTGTTTTTTGTTTTCTTGGTAAATTTCATCAAAAACACTCCCAGTTAATGATTATAACATGACACAGTAAATTTTTATAAAATCTTATAAGAAAAATTAGTCTCTTTTTAATTTTCATCAAATAAAAAAGAGTGCCCGAGGCACCCTTTTGATTATTAAATTATTGAACAGTAACACTCTTAGCAAGGTTTCTTGGATGGTCAACATCTAAGCCCTTGTTCAAACTAGTGTAGTAAGCCAATAGTTGAGCAGGAATAACACTCAATAGTGGTGTTAATAGTTGATCAACGTCTGGAATAACGATGTCATCGTTTTCCTTGGCAAGTGATTCAGTAGCAATGGTAATTGCCTTAGCACCACGAGCCATAGTTTCTTCTAGGTTACTTCTAGTTAAACCAGCAGTGTTTGATTGAGTAATAATACCCACAACCGGTGTGTTTTCTTCAATCAAAGCAATGGTTCCGTGTTTTAATTCTCCTGAAGCAAAACCTTCAGCTAGAATGTATGAAATTTCCTTTAGTTTCAATGATGATTCAAGTGAAACGAAGTAGTCAATTCCTCTACCAATGTAGAATGCACGGTTAGCATTTACGAAGTACTTCTTAGAAATTTCGTTAATCATTTCCTTTTCATCAACGATTGATTGCATACCAGTGGCAACGAAACCTAGTTGTTGTTTCAAGTTAAAGTCTTTAGCAGCCTTAATTTCAGATGATTCACCTAAAGCCTTAGCTAGGATAGCTTCAACAGTAATTTGTGCTGTGTATGCCTTAGTTGATGCAACTGAAATTTCTGGACCAGCATGTAGTAGTAATGTGTAGTTCGATTCACGTGAAAGTGTTGAGTTAGCAACGTTTGTAATTGTTAAACTCTTGTAGCCTAATTGGTTTAGGTTAACTAATACTTCACGACTATCAGCTGTTTCACCACTTTGACTTAGGAAGATAAAGAATGGTTTCTTTGAAAGTAATGGCATGTTGTAAGCAAATTCTGAAGAAACATGAACTTCAGTAGGTACTTGTGCCAACTTTTCGAATAGTTCCTTACCAACTAAACCAGCATGGTAACTAGTACCAGCAGCAATGATGTATAGACGGTCTGATTCTTTAATTGAATCTAATAAGTCGTCTTCAATCACAGAATCACCGTTTTCGTTTAGGTATTCAGCTGAAAGCTTTCTCATAACGTTTGGTTGTTCGTCAATTTCTTTTAGCATGTAGTATGGGTAAGTACCCTTGTCAGTGTCACTAGCATCGATATCAACGTGGAATGGTTGTCTATCGGTTACGACTTCACCATTTTTGTTTTCGATAGTTACTGAATCTGGTTTAACGGTAACAAAGTCACCGTCATCCAATTCTAGGAAGTCATGAGTAACGTTTAGCATTGCTAGAGAATCTGAACATACCACGTTGCAGTCTTCACCTAGACCGATTAATAGCGGACTCTTGTTCTTAGCAACATAGATAGTGTTTGGTTCTTCTCTATCCATTAATTGGAATGCGTATGAAGCACCCTTTAGTAATGATAGAGTCTTCTTAAATGCTTCTTTAGCACTTAGGTTTTCAGTTACAGCGAAGTGATCAACTAATTGAACAACAACTTCTGTATCAGTTTGTGAAGTGAATTCAACATCACTTAAGTATTTTTCCTTTAGATCACGGTAGTTTTCGATAACACCATTGTGAACTAGGTAGAATCTCTTGTCTTGTGAGAAGTGAGGATGTGCGTTTTCGACAGTTACTCCCCCATGAGTAGCCCATCTAGTATGCGCAATTCCTGCACTTCCGTTAATCTTCATATCATTTACGGCGTCTCTTAGATTACTAATCGCACCGGTTCTCTTTACAAGGTAATCTTTTTTACCTTCATCGTTTACGTATAATCCAGCAGAATCATAACCACGGTATTCTAGTTTTTGTAAACCATTAACTAAAATATCAACGGCATTTTTGTTCCCTGTTACACCAACAATTCCACACATATTATATTTTCCTTTCACTCTTTATTTATTAATTGTTTTAAATAAATTTATATCTTTTTTATCATTTTCGACATAATCTACATTACAAGTTTTAATTATCAATGTCAATTGAAAAATATTAAATTGGTATAGTTTATGCAGAAAAAATAAAAAATTGCGTCATGTTGGTATCAATAAGCATAATATAAACAAAAATCCAGATTAAATTCGACTCATTTTATACCATTTATAAAATTGGTATGGACAAATTCACAGTAAAAAAAGGCAATAAAAAAGCAATCTAATTAGATTGCTTTTAATTTTTTATTCAATTCCAAAACGTTCTTGAACAACGTCTGCAATACGTTTAGTGTAGCCATCTACCAATTCTTGTGTTGGGGCTTCTGCCATCACACGTAGTAGTGGTTCGGTACCACTAGGACGAACTAGAACACGGCCATCACCGCTCATTTCTTTTTCAACTTCAGCAATAACTGCCTTTACTTGATCATCAGCTTGGGCACCGTCTTTGTCGCTAACCTTTACGTTGATTAGTTGTTGTGGGTACTTAGTTACTTCACCAGCAAGTTCTGATAACTTCTTACCAGTATCCTTCATTACGTGTAGTAATTGTAAACTAGTTAGTAATCCATCACCGGTAGTGTTGAAGTCTAGGAAGACGATGTGTCCTGATTGTTCTCCACCTAGGTTATAACCTGATTTGTTCATTTCTTCAACAACATATCTGTCCCCAACCTTGGTTTGAACATTGTGCATACCGTTTGCTTCCATTGCCTTGTACATACCTAGGTTACTCATAACTGTAGTTACCACAGTGTCTTGTTTTAGACGACCATGATCTGACATGTACTTACCACAAATATACATAATCTTGTCACCGTCGACTAGTTCACCGTTTTCATCAACAGCTAAACAACGGTCACCGTCACCATCAAATGCTAGTCCAATTTCAGCACCTTGTTCGACAACCATCTTTTGTAGTTGTTCTGGGTGAGTTGAACCAACTTGGTCATTAATGTTAATACCGTTTGGCATAGTTGCCATGGTTTCAAATTCGATACCTAAGTCAGCATATAGACGTGATACTAGGTTACTTGTTGCACCGTTTGCTGAGTCAACGCAAATCTTCATACCTGATAGGTCATCAGGAACAGTTTGTTCTAGGAAACGAATGTATTTTTGACTACCTTCTGAGTAATCATCAACACTACCTAGACCCTTAGCTGATGGACGTGGTAAATCATCCTTGTCAGCTTCTAGAATTGCTTCGATTTCTTCTTCTAATTCGTCTGATAGCTTGTAACCATCTGAACCAAAAAACTTGATACCGTTGTATTCAGCTGGGTTATGTGAGGCAGTAATCATAACACCGGCAGCTGCGCCTTGAGTTCTAACAAGGTAAGCAACACCTGGGGTTGTAACAACACCTAATTGAAGAACTTCAATTCCGACTGATAGTAAACCGGCAATTAAAGCACTTTCTAACATTTGACCAGAAATTCTTGTATCTCTGGCAACTAATACTTGGGGTTGTCCTTCTGCTTGGCTGTGCTTGGTTAAAATGTAACCACCGGCACGTCCACATTTGAAAGCTAGTTCGGGGCTTAAGTCTTTGTTAGCTACCCCTCTAACTCCGTCTGTTCCAAAATACTTCATAATTTTATCTCCATTCATCATTCGATTCTTTAAAATCTATTGTGGAATAACTGTTATTTTAATGTTTTCAGGATCAAAACCAGTAACGTTATTTAGATTCTTATCTAGTTCCACATTAACCACTTTCTTTGATGTAATTCCAGAAACATCAACATAAGCGACTACCTTATCAATTGATTCTAGCTCTTTTTTCGTTCCAAAAACCTTCACCTTTTCAGTGTCTGAAGTTAGTTCATACTTTTGGTTACTAGAGCCGTTTTCAACCTTTAATTTTAGTGGAACGTTTTTATTATTTCCACTACTTATTGGCAAATTAACAGAAGTTGTTGATGGCGTCAAGATGACGTTAACAATTCGACCCTTTGAGTCTAATGCTTCTAAAACAGCTGAAGAGCTGACTGACTTCTTGGTGTTTTGTGGAATGCTTAGCTTAGCAACAACTTGCTTGATCTTAGCAATTTCGTCGGCTGCTCCAGTCACCTTCACCTTGCTGGTTCCAAGGACTGGTTTGCCAGCTGAATACCCATCTGCAATGTTTGCTGAATCGTATTCTGCTTTAACTGGGAATTCCACAGTCTTTCTAGGTTGAATATTAACGTAAATATAACTTGGGTTGATGTAGTATCTTAATTCGTTGTTTAAACCATCTTGATACAAACGAACCTTGTGGGTTCCAACGCCTAATCTGGAAAGATCAGCATACACCTTAAAGTTTTGTGTATTAACTGTGGTAGTAACTAACGCTGTTGGTCCTACAATCTTAACTGATACCTTTTCAGGATATCCGGTAACAAAGTACTTATTATTATCAACGTTTAATTGTAGTGGCACTGAGATATTAGCTGACTTGTTAGAAGTCAACTGAGTAATGTCTTCAGAGCTTCCGTAGTTACTGCCTGAACCAAAAAGTTTTGATTGGTTAACATAAGCAAATAATAAGATGGCAAAAATCAATGCCAATAATCTTAGGTACCATGGGCTATTAAACTTCTTCATTACTTTTGCCCCCCTGTTGATTGCTTGATTTTGTCGAACCAATTAAAGATGGTTGTAAATACGTTCTTATTCATTGAATCTTGCTTAGTAATCAATTGATCACGTAAGAACTTCATATAGTCTTCCTTATTCATTCCACGTAATAACTCGTTGTTCTTAGTAATTGATACTTCCCCTGTTTCTTCAGAAATAACAATAGTTAAGGCATCAGTTACTTCAGAAATACCAACGGCTGCACGGTGTCTAGTTCCCAATTCCTTTGGAATTAGGTTACTTTGAGACAATGGTAGGTATGCAGCTGCTACGGCGACACGGTTATTACTGATAATAACGGCACCATCATGCAATGGTGTATTTGGAATAAATGTATTAATCAAAAGTTCACCGGTGATATCAGCATCCAACTTAATTCCAGTTTCGATGTAGTCTTCCAATCCGGTATCCATTTGAATTGTCATTAAAGCACCAATTCTACGTTTTGACATATATTGGATGGCTTTATCAAGTTCCAAAATCATCTTTTCATTTTCAACGTTTTGGTTTTGTGCGTGTTTAATAATTGAGCCTCGACCTAAATGTTCTAGACCACGTCTGATTTCAGGTTGGAAAATAACAATGATCGCGATAACTCCCCAGTTAATAACTTGGTCAGTTAAGTATGACACAGTTGTGAATCCAAAGATTACACTGATAATTTTCACAATGGCAATTACTAAAACACCACGGAATAATTGGACAGCTTTTGTGCCCTTAAGTAAGATAATTACCTCATAGATAATGAACCAAACAACTAAGATATCTAAAAGGTTACTTAGTGTTAAGATGTTACTCCAATTTATCCCCATACCTATTCCTCCATAATTTCATTCATATTCTATATTATATCACTCATTTTCGTTTATTTTTAGCATTATCATTTTTGATAGAATTTTTAAGTAATAATCATTCAATATTTACCGTTTAAGGTTTAAAATAGGGTTAATAATATTTTGAGGGGTCCAAATCATGTTTAAAAACGCACGTTGGCAAGTACGCCTATTTTTCATTTTGTGGATAATATTTTTATTCGTGGTCGCAAAGCCACCGTTTGAATTTTTAGTATTAAACACCTTCTTGGGTTACATCCCCATTGAACTAAGTTTGGAACTAACAAATAAATACGTTGAAAAGTCATGGATTTTTTGGCCGATTTTTGCACTTTGGTTAATTTTCTATCCAAATGCACCCTACCTATTGACCGACTTATTCCATTTATCACTACTTCAACCATATGGAACGAACGGATTATTAAGATTATCTGCTCACATGTGGATGAACTATTCATTCTTAATGATTAGTGCTTTAGGATGCTCAATGCTTGGTTTCTACGGATTATTCCAAATCGTTAACCGTTGCTTCGCATTCTTCTCAATCCATTCTAAAGTGGCAAAAGTATTACTAATCTTTGCTTTAAATGTCGTTTCATCAATTGGAATTTACGTTGGTAGATTCCTTAGATTCCACACCATCTACCTATTATTCTCACCTCGCTTGGTGATCAAACAATTAGCTGAGATGTGGACGTTAAAAATGTTAGTATTTGTTGTCATCATGACAATTGTTCAATGCTTTATCTATTGGATTTTATACCTAATCCTAAAAGATGTGAAAGATTCAAAAGAATAGTAAAAAAGACAGCCTTTATCGGCTGTCTTTTTTTAGTCTGTGCTTAATTCGTTATTTTCAACGTAGTTAACTTCTTGTCTTAGCTTAGAAGCAAGTTTCAAACTAATCTTATCGTTGATCAATAATTCTTGAATTCCCTTACGGTAAGCTTCTAGCTCACGTTCCTTGGCGATACGGTAGTACTTTTCGTAGTCCAATGAACGCGTTCTTAAAGCCAAACTAAGGTTGGTGTATTCATCCACAAGTGAATTAATTACTTTAGAATCACCATGTTCTTTTAGCTTTTGAACGGTATAGTCATTGACCATAATCAAAGCTTTTTGAATCTTTAGTTTTTGTTCCTTATCAGAACGTTGTTTGAATAGCCATAATTTGGTTGTTTGAACGGCTGACATGAATTCTAGTTTTAAGTTGAAATCGTTAAATGCAACCAGGTTCTTCAATTCACGGTGGTTAATTTGGTAGTTAATCGCATTGGCTTCCTTACTGGTAACAACCTTGTCCGCAACTAATTTCTTAACCGCTTGGTGCTCATATTCAACGGCCAACGAACGAATACTCTTTTCTAACTCATCCGGTTTGATTGAAGATAGTTGTCTAATCATCAATTCGCATTGATCGATTAAAATATTGCAAATGTGTTTGTCCGGACGGTCCATTTGTTTGATGTCATCAATTACGTAGTTTAATACGTAGATACGCGCCTTTTCTTCACTCCAATGGTTATCATTGTTGTAAGAAACGACTGGATCATTTTTAGAAATCAATGGCAACACAATTACCGCAGCTAGTAAACTTAAAACGATAACGATTGATGCAATGAATAGTACCAATTCACGGTCAGGAAACGCTTCATTTTGCACGGTAATCCATGGAATTGAAAGAATTCCGGCCATGGTAATGGCACCACGAACACCTGAGAATCCAACAATGTTTGCTGCTCTGATGTTGATTGGTCCAACCTTCTTAGTGGTAATTAGGTTGTGACAGATTTCATATAGAATAATCCACACAATTCTAATGATTAGAATAATCAACCATGTCACAACGGCATAACCAATTGATTGGAAGGTATTGAACTTCATGTCGTTAATAACGGCTTCCATCGCAAATGGTAGTTCAATCCCTAGAATCAAGAACACGATTCCGTTTAATAGGTAAACGATAACGTTCCAGGCTTGTTCACTAATCAATTGTAATTCAGCAGAAGATGATTGAGTTGATGTGTTGTTCACGTGGTAGACAATCCCGGCTGTTACCACCGCAATTACCCCTGAAGCATGGAAAACATCTTCAGAAAGCAAGTAAATAACGAATGGTGAAACGATTTGTAAAACAACGTTAAATACTAAATTTGTTAAACCGTTCTTGTATAACCACTTACGTACCAATGAGATTAATAGCATTGTGGCTACCCCAATGATGGCACCAACGATACTGATGTAGAAGAAGTCTCCTACGGCACTCTTCAATGAAAATGCACCATAAACGGTTGCGGCAATGGCATACTTAAAACCAATCAAACCACTGGCATCATTGATTAAACTTTCTCCATTTACCAAGTGCAAAATGTTCTTTGGTAAACGCACCTTTTTGGCGATTGATTCAACGGCAATTGGATCGGTTGGTGATAAAATGGCAGCTAATGAGAATGCTACTGGAAGTGGCATTGATGGAATTAATTTATAAATTAACAAACCACCAAAGAACATGGTGATAAATACTAAGATGATTGCGTTTGCGAAGATGGGCCATCTCAATTCCCAAAGTTCATCCTTGGGAAAACGACGCCCGTCGTTAAATAGCAAAGGCGCAATGAATAATAGTAAAAACCAGTCTGTACTTAGGTTAATGCTGAAGTTACCAATCAATGCTAATCCACATCCGAAAACGACCTGAATTAAGCTAACCGGAATGGCCTTAACATAGTGATTAAGGATTGTTGATAGAAGCAGTAGTAACGTTAAAAATAAAATAATTTCAATAAGCTGCATGGATTATCCCCCTATTTGTCTTGTCCGATAATTCTTACTTCCGTTTCTAGATGTACTTTGTTTTTAGCGTAAACAGTTTCTTGCACATGCTTGATCACGTTTAAGTAATCGGTAGCAGTCGCGTTGTCAATGTTCACAATGAAACCAGCATGTTTCTTAGATACTTGGGCCCCCCCTGATTGGTATCCTTGAAGACCGGCATCATGAATTAACTTACCAGCGAAATAACCCTCTGGTCTCTTGAAGACACTTCCACATGATGGTAGATCAAGTGGTTGTTTTGATTCACGTAATTCATTTAGTCGATCCATTTTCGCTTGAATTTCATCTTTATCCCCAATGGATAACTTAAATGTTGCTTCCAAAACGATGTCGTTTTGGTCTTGGACAGCACTGTGTCTGTAACCGAAATCTAGTTCACTATTGGATAGTGTCTTGATTTCATTTTCTGGTGTTAACACAGTGACTGATTCAATCACTTCGGCGGTTTCTCCACCGTAAGCACCAGCATTCATGAAGACTGCTCCACCGATACTCCCTGGAATTCCGGCAGCAAATTCCATTCCGGTTAAACCGTGTTGTTGAGCAACGATGGTAGTATCAATGTATCTAGCACCTGCTTGAGCAATTACTAAATCATCGTGAGATGTAATTTCATTCATCTCGGTCAAGATGATGACTAATCCCCTAATGCCACCATCCTTGATGATTAAATTACTGGCATTGCCTAAAACGGTGATTGGTAGATTATCGCGTTTTGCCATTGATAGTAATTCTCTGACTTCGTCTGTATTTTTAGGAAAGGCAACCAAGTCAGCAGGTCCACCAGTTTCTGTGAATGTATATTTTGATAATGGTTCATTTTTTAAAAGCTCAATTTTTTCCATTTTAATCATTTTCCTTAATTATCATAATTTATACGAGTTTATTAGTACAAATCACATACTTTTAATATTTAATACGTATAAACTCATACTACTACATTTTTAATTTTACCACGATATCATATAGGAAGACCATGTTATAATGTTGAAAGAGTAAAACGAAAGGACGTTATTAATGAACTTCGTTGCAATTGATTTTGAAACTGCCAATAATCAACGTGCTAGTGCCTGTTCATTAGCATTAACCGTTGTGCGCGATAACAAGGTTGTTGATGAATTCTATACTCTAATTAATCCGGAAACAGATTTTAATTATCGAAACGTCGATATTCACGGTATTCACGAAAGTGATGTTGCTGACGCGCCTACCTTCCCTGAAATCTGGCCGGTAATCAAGCAATTTTTTACCAAGGATCAATTAGTAGTTGCTCACAACAACTCATTTGATAATAGTGTATTGGCACGTAGCCTAATGCGTTATGGTCTAACCGTTCCAATGTATAAGACATTAGATACTGTTAAGACTTGTAAATACCTTTTCCCTGAGTTTAAAAATCACAAACTAAACACCGTTTGTGCCAACTTAGGAATCAGGCTTCACCACCATCACAACGCGTTAGATGATAGTTTAGCTTGTGCTAACATTTTAATTTATCAACAAGAAAACTTTGACGATGAGGTCATCAAGTCATTCATCAAGGTAAAAAAATAAGCATCCAGCTGGGTGCTTATTTTTTTAGGTTATATTGCATTTCTTGTGTGGATAACACACTACCAAGTGCATTAATTACCCTTTTCTTTACCACGGTAAATCCACTTTTTTCGTATAAGTGGATTGCGTGTTTGTTGGTCTTTTTCACAACCAGAGCCAATGTGGATAAGTTACTATCATATGTTGCCCAATCGATAACGAAGTCCATCAACTGGCCACCAATTCCTTGGTGACTATATTGATTCAAGACGGCAATGCCTAGCTCACCGATTCCGGAATCTTGTAGTTCTTGGACTTGAATCATCCCGACTGGTTGATCATCCAAAAATGCTAAACCAATGATAAAACTACGGGTTTGATTAACCAACATAATTTGTTGTGCTTGGTCATCTACGGATAACTTGCCAATATTTGGATCAATCGTGTATTGGTCTGATTCTTGTTTTAATTGTGCAATCAATTCGATTAACTTTGCCGCATCGCCTGGTTGTGCACAACGCACCTCTAAATTACACATTGCTACTTTTTCACCTGTGGAAAAATTTGCTTAACGATGTCTTCAAAACGTTTGCCACTTGGTTCAAATGAAATGGTTCTAAAGTCTTCACCCTTTTCATCATCACGACGGAAAACAATTTTCAAGTAATCGTCAGGAAGTTCATCGGCAATGAATTCGGACCATTCGATAACGTTAACACCGTCACCGTTGAAGTATTCTTCTAGGCCTAGTTCATCCCCACTACCATCATCTAAACGGTAGATATCCATGTGGTAAAGTGGCAATCTGCCACCTTGATACTCACGAATAATCGTAAATGTTGGACTCTTGATATTACGTTTAATACCCAAGCCCTTGGCTAATCCCTTGGTGAAGGTAGTCTTACCAGCACCTAGATCACCATCCAACAAAATGATGTCTTTATCCTTTAATAATGGTGCCAATTGTTCACCATATTGTTTTGTTTCATCAGGTGATTCTACGTTAACTTTAACCAAGAATCATCCCTCCTTTTGCTTATAGAGATTGGATTGCGTTAATGATTGCAACGTTGTAAACATCTTCAGCGACACATCCACGTGAAAGGTCTGATACTGGTTTTGCCAAACCTTGTAGTAGTGGACCAAATGCTTCAAAGCCACCTAGACGTTGAGCAATCTTGTAACCAATGTTTCCTGATTGTAGTTCAGGGAACACGAAGACGTTAGCTTGTCCAGCAACTTCTGATCCAGGTGCCTTCTTGTTAGCAACTTCTGGTACTAATGCTGCATCAAATTGTAGTTCACCGTCTGAAGGAACATCTAGTTCGTCTTTAGCCATTGCAGCTGCTTCTTGAACCTTGGTTACCATGTCACCCTTAGCTGACCCCTTAGTTGAGAAACTTAGGAATGCAACCTTTGGATCAATGTTGAATTGCTTAGCGGTGATAACACTTTGCTTAGCAACTTCAACCATGCCCTTAGCATCTAGTTCGATGTTGATGGCACAGTCAGCAAAGATGTATCTAGTGTCACCCTTTTGCATCAAGAATGAACCTGAGATACGGCGCATTCCTTCTTGAGTCTTGATGATTTGAAGAGCTGGTCTAACAGTATCACCAGTAGCGTGAGCTGCACCAGATACCATTCCGTCAGCCTTATCCATGTAAACCAACATAGTACCGAAGTAGTTAGCATCCTTTAGCCATTCAGCTAATTGTTCACGAGTGTTCTTACCGTTACGACGTTCTTCTAGTGAATCTAGCATTTCTTCGAAGTCTTTTTCTGGGTAGTTATTGATGTCGACAATTTCAACGTTTGATAGGTTGAGGTCACCGGCGTTTTGTTTAATTTCTGTTGGTTCACCTAACAGCACTGGGTGGATTAGGTTTTCGTCAGCTAAACGACTAGCTGCTTCGATAATTCTGATGTCGTCTCCTTCTGGGAAAACGATTTTCTTGTTTAAACCACTAATCTTTTCTTTTAATTCATCTAGTAAACTCATATTTCTTCCTCCTAATGGATTGTAACGTGTTCTGGTAGTTGCCAATCAATTGGCTTTTCGCCTAATGATTCTAAGGCGATATTAGTCTTTGAAAATGGTTGGGATCCGAAGAAACCACGGTGCGCTGACAATGGACTTGGATGAGCTGATTCAATCACAATATTGGTCTTGGTGTTAATCAACTTCACCTTGTCTCTAGCCGCTCTCCCCCAAAGGATAAATACGACTGGTTCAGGGCGTTGTGATAACTTTTCAATTGCAGTATCGGTCAATTTTTCCCATCCCTTTGATTTGTGGGAAAATGCGATTCCATCTCTTACGGTTAGTACTGAGTTCAACAATAGAACTCCTTGTTTGGCCCACTTTTCAAGATAGCCATGATTAACCGGTTTGATGCCTAAATCACTTTCTAATTCCTTGTAGATATTTCGAAGCGAAGGCGGAACCTTCACTCCTGGTAGGACTGAAAAACTCAATCCATGGGCTTGATTGGGTTCATGGTATGGATCTTGTCCTAAGATAACTACTTTTACTTTTGAGAATGGAGTCCATTCAAATGCTTCATAGATATGGTTCGCGTTTGGATGAATTTCATGATTTTCATATTCTTCAACTAAAAATTTACGTAAATCTTGGTAATACTCTTTTTCAAATTCTGGCTTCAATACATCCCACCAGTCATTGTGAATAAAAGGTTTCATTTATAACACCTCTATATATAATTTTATCATATATACAATAAATTCACATCGCAAAAAAAGCGCCCCATCACGGGACGCTTTTTTAGTAGTGTTTTAATACACGTGAGATTTCACGTTCTTGATCACGTTTCTTAATTGTTTCACGTTTATCGTATTCATGTTTACCTTCAGCCACTCCAATCAAGACTTTAGCAAAACCTTTCTTAAGGTACATCTTCAAAGGAACGATTGTAACTCCCTTTTTGTCTGTTTCCTTTGCTAACCGCTTGATTTCTTGCTTGTGTAAAAGCAATTTACGATTTCTAAGTGGATCATGATTGAACTGATTACCTTGTTCATATTCACTAATGTGAACATTCATCAATGTTGCTTGGCCATCTCTGATTTGGGCGAACCCATCCTTTAGATTGACACGACTTGCACGAACGGACTTAATTTCAGTCCCAGTCAATGCAATTCCCGCTTCATAGGTTTGTAAAACACGGTAATCATGACGAGCTTTGCGATTTTGCGCAACCAAGTTATCGTCTTTATTAGTTGGTTTCTTCTTAACCATTATCAATCACCTCTCAACCAATTAATGTTTTGAATTGGAATGATTACGACCATTACGGTTGTTGTTTCTTGAATGGCGGTTATTGTTGTTTCTACCAAACTTACCATTCTTATTGTCGTTTCTCCTATTGTTGTTACGACGGCCACCGTTGTTTCGTCCACCACGACCGTGAGCACCATTACTATGGCTTTCAGGTTTTAGTTTAGACATTGGTGTGTCTTCTGGATTAACAATATCAAAGTCGACAGCACTTTGGTCAACGTCAACGTTAACCACCTTAACACGAACTGGTTGACCAATTCTGTAAGTACGGTGAGTATTTCTACCAACAAGTGCTAGGTACTTTTCAATGTATTCATAGTAGTCATCCTTCATACGACTAATGTGAACTAATCCTTCAACAGTGTTTTCAAGTTCGATAAACATACCAAACTTAAGCACTGAACTAACAGTTGCATCGAATTCTTCTCCGATGTGGTCTGCCATGTATTCAGCCTTCTTCATTGCATCAGTATCACGTTCTGCATCGATTGATCGACGTTCTGCCTTTGATGAATGGTCTGAAATTTCTTCAAGCAATCCGGCGTATTTGGCCTTTGATTCCTTGTTGATACCGTTGTCTTCATAGTGGTGAATTAAACGGTGAACAGTTGTATCTGGGTATCTTCTGATTGGAGAAGTGAAATGAGTGTAGAATTCAGCACCTAGACCAAAGTGACCAAGTGGTTGGTCAGTATATCTAGCTTGCTTCAAACTTCTAAGCATCATAACTGATACAGCAGGTTCTTCTGGCTTACCAGCAACCTTCTTCAATACGTTTTGTAATACCTTTGGTTTCAAGTGATCTGGGTCACCCTTAACTTCTACACCGAATGCAGTTAAGAATTCGAAGAAGTTCTTCACACGTTCTCCATCTGGTGTTTCGTGAACACGGTAGATGAATGGTGCGTGCGCTTTACAGTAATGTTCAGCAACAGTTTCGTTGGCAGCTAACATGAATGATTCGATCATTCTTTCAGCAGTACCACGAACTCTTAGCTTAATGTCGATTGGGTGACCAGTTTCATCAACAATGATTTCTGATTCGTTATCATCGAAGTCAATGGCACCACGACGGCGACGTTGTTTGTATAGAATCTTGTGTAGTTCGCCCATTTCTTCAAACATAGGAACTAAGTCTTTGTAACGTTCCATAGTGTTTTCATCATGTGCTTCTAAGATGTCATTTACAGCCTTGTAAGTCATTCTAGCCTTAGATCTCATCACACTTGGGTGAATACGGTGGTCAACAACGTTTCCGGCAGGGTTGATTTCCATATCACAACTCATACATAGACGAAGTTCGCCTTCGTTCAATGAACAAATTCCGTTTGATAATCTTCTTGGAAGCATTGGGATAACTCTATCTGTTAGGTAAACAGAAGTACCACGCTTGTATGCTTCTTCGTCTAAAAGACTACCTGGCTTTACGTAGTGAGAAACATCGGCAATGTGAACACCTAAGTGGTAGTTACCATTTGGTAATTTCCATACAGTAACGGCGTCATCCAAGTCCTTTGATGATTCACCATCAATAGTAACTAGTGTTTGATCAGTAATGTCTTCTCGACCTTGCTTTTCTTCTTCACTAATTTCTTCTGGAATTGCGTCTGCTTCTTGCAATACGTCTTCTGGGAATTGAGCTGGAATATCGTGAGCGTATACGATTTGTAGAATGTCGATTCCTGGGTCATCAACGCTTCCGATTACTTCCTTAGCAATACCAACCATGTAATCTGGGTGGTCAGCATTTGGGTATTCAGTAATTTCGGCAGTAATTACTTCACCTGGTGTAGGTTTTAGACCAACACCTGTAACGTAAAACTTGTAGTTAATAAGCTTCTTTTCTTTTAGCTTAACTTGTCCTACGTATCCATGATCGTCGTCAGTACGGGTGAATTCACCAACTACTTGTTCGTAGTTTCTTTCAACGATGTTTACAACTTTACCTTCTGGACCTTTACCAGAGTTTTGGTCGGCACGTCTTACAATTTCAATTTGAACAGTATCACCGTTCATTGCTTGTAGTGTGTTGTCAGGTGCGATGAATGCATCTTCTAAGTTTTCATCATAGTTAACAAATCCGAACCCCTTTGGATTTGCATGAAAAGTTCCTTCGATTGTTTCACCTTGCACGTTTAACTTAAAATTGCCTGTTTCAGTAACCATAACTGTCTTTTCGCGTTCTAGCACAGCTAATGATTGGACAATTAGTTTAAATGCATTTGCACCATGGTATCCTAATTCATCGGCTAATTCTTCTACTGAAAATTCGCGATTGGGGAATTTTTGAAGAACAGCATGAATTTCTTGTTTTAAACTATTATCTTCCACAATTTACTCCTTAAGTTTTAAATTTTCGATCTTAAATCAAATTCGATAACTCATATTTAGTATTCTAACATTTTTATACCGTCTATCCTAAACGGTTTTTCGGTTTCACATAAAAAAAGCTCCTGTAAAAATTACAGGAGTCTTATCAACTAGTGTGATGATAACCAAACTAATCCTAATGCTGATGCAAAGAAAATAATCAATAATACAACTGTTACTTTTTGCATAAAGGCTTCAAAACCACGTGGCTTAGAGTTGGCAAACAAATCATCAGCACCACCGGTTAAAGAAGACATTGCATCGTTGTTAGTCTTTGCTGGTTGCATCAAGACAGCGATGATAATTAATACACTGTCAATCCAAATTATATTCATTAAGAAATTATACAATTCGTTGCCTCCTACCTAAAATACATAGGTTTCATCTTTAACTTTATCTTTACTGTTTAGTTTATCATAATACTTTCTAACATGCCAATTAATCAAAATTTTAATTATCTAATGTTAGTTTTTCCACATGTGTATATACATAACCACGGTTGTCGTAGTTTGTGGATATTTCAATGTTATCCCCAGCTCTTAGAATTGTATCTCCATCTGGGATAATGTATTGTTCATTTCTTTTGATGGAACTAATCAAACAACCATCTGGCCAATTGATTGATTTAACGGCTTTACCATCCATATCTGATCCCAATTGAACTGAGAAATATAGGTTGGTTAGTTGTCCACTTGTTGACAACTTTTGTGGGCTCAACATCTTTTGCAACATTTCATTGTAAATTGGGCTACCACCTAATAAGTCGGTAACTTCGTATGCAACCAATGTGACAAATGCCAATGACATTAGATTTTGCAATGATCCAACCATTTCAGTAATTAAGAGAATGGCTGTAAATGGTGCCTTTCCGACGCAGGCGAAGAACCCACTCATCGAGATGATGATGAAGTTAACAAAATAACTTTGTGGTAATACGCCCAATTGAATCAATACCTCTGAATAAATCGCCCCAATCAAAGCCCCTAATGAAAGCATTGGTAAGAAAATACCACCAGGTAATCCAGTTGAATAGGATAGTATTGACATTACGAAACGAATCAACAAGAACCATAGCAATAACGTAATGGTTGGTGCAGCCTTGGCAATCGTTAATACCATTGTGCTACCCCCACCTACGATTGTGGGTAGGTACATTTCAAATGGAATGACTAAGATAAATGGAATCAATACCCAGACAATGTTTGGTACCCAGTCTATTTTTTTATACCAATCGTTGACATGAAGTGTGGCATACTCATAAATTAATCCACCGATTCCAATCACGATTCCTAATCCGATTAAGTATGGATAAATATGTAGTGGAATCACATGTGAATAATTCATGTGTAATACCGGCACTTTACCAAAGACCGCAGTTGAAACGAAGTTCGCACTGATTGAAGCTGAAAGTGAAGTTAACCAGACTGATGTTGAAAAGTTGTGATAAATTTCTTCTAGCACAAACAAGGTACTGGCGATTGGAGCGTTAAATGCTGCTGATAAACCAGCGGCCGCCCCACCAGAGATAATCGTTTTACGTGCTTGTTTTGTTTGTTTAAAGGTATCTGCTAGTCCCTGAGCGGTAGCAGCACCCAATTGAATTGAGGGACCTTCACGGCCTAAAAATAGCCCACTGGAAATGGCAAGCACCCCACCAATGAACTTCTTGCTTAAGACAGAGAACCATGAATAATCTAGTTCGCCGTTTAACTGACCTTCAACCTGTGGAATCCCTGATCCCTTGATGTTTTTATCTCGTTTTACTAAGTAATATACGAAAAATGCGATTAGTAAATTCAAGATGATTAAAATAATCAGTATAAATAAATTATTTCGCGCTAGTTTCGCTAGTTTTAAGAATTGGTCCGATAGTCCTTCAATCGATACTCTAAATAGACTAACCACCATTCCGACTGCCAGTCCAATTAATAAACCGTACAGCACTGATTTAAATCGTCTTAAATTATCACTTTGCAATATGTTCGCCTTCTTTTAGTTGGTATAACAATCATACCATATAATTTTATGTACAAAAAAAGCATTGAAATAAGGAACTGCAACTATTATTTTGAACAAATAAATAAAAGCAGCTTTCTAACTATTTAATTGGGCAACTGATTTTCTGTATTCTACAGGTGATTGGTTGCCTAATTTTGTTAGTATTCGTTTATTATTCCAA